>CAYWSS010000735.1:0-3113 GCA_964460505.1 uncultured Caldilineaceae bacterium
ACGAAAAAATAAAAAATTAGTGTAATTCGTGGCAGATAATACGCTTTTTATAGAGCGATCCTGCAAACTACCAGAGAACCAAACTTTTCTAAAGGGCTATACTAATGCCGGATTATAACATTTTCAGGTGGAGTGGGGAAATTGTTTCAACCGGCTGCCGGGGGAATAAATGCCGGTGAATTCATTTTATGCGGGACGTAAATTTAACTGTATAATATTGTGACTTAAATAACAAATTCTGTAAAGGTCAAGAAAATGTTGAACACCGCAGAGGTACAGGTTCAGTAAAACCGGCAATTGCGCCGCTTCCGTCAACAAATGTTAAACGAATAAACGAAGTAAAGAATTTGCCGCGAATTGCACGAATTAACACGAAAAAATAAAAAATTAGTGTAATTCGTGGCAGATAATACGTTTTATAGAGTGATCCTGCAAGCTACCGGAGAGCCTAAAAATTCTGCGCGCTGCACGCCCGCGCCCTTTGCGGTGAAAATGTATCTTTTTTCAGGGGAGTCGCATTATGAAAATAAAAATAATTGGCGGCTCTTGCAATGTACTCACCAACTAGCTCCGGTGTTTTTCCGTGAGGCCCTATGCCTTTAACCCCGCGTCACCTCAATCGTTATCGAAAAATATCAGAGATTCTGGTTAGCCACGGTTTTGGCGCTTTTCTCACGCAAATCGGGCTGTTTTCGCATCTCAATTTACCCCGGCGGTTGCTGCGGCGTGAACCAAAACCGGGCAACGGAAAAACCGTGGCCGAGCATATTCGGCTGACGCTGGAGGAGTTGGGGCCTACCTTTGTAAAGCTGGGTCAAATTCTCAGCACCCGCCCCGACCTGCTGCCTCCCGGCTACATGGCCGAGTTGGCCCGGCTGCAGGACGATGTGCCGCCGGCTCCCTGGGAAAAAATTCGGGCCACCATCGAAGAAGAATTGAGCGACACTCTGGAAGATCTTTTTGCCGAATTTGACCCCATCCCCATTGCGGCCGCCTCGCTGGCTCAGGTTCACGCGGCCAAACTCCCCGATGGCCGGGAGGTGGTGGTAAAAGTTCAGCGCCCCGACATAGAGAGAACCATCAATCTGGACCTGGATATTTTGTACGACCTGGCCCGGCTGGCGCAGGACCGCACCCCGATGGGTGAAGCATACGATTTAGTTGAACTGGCCGAAGAATTTGCCATATCACTGCGGGCAGAACTGGATTACCGTCGGGAGGGGCACAACGCCGACCGTTTCCGGACCAATTTTGAAGCAGAGGATTTTCTCTACATCCCGCAAATGCACTGGGATTACACCACCCGCAGCGTACTGGTGCAGGAGCGGATTTTTGGGATAAAAGTCAGCGATACCGCCGCACTGGATGCCGCCGGTTACGACCGGCACCAGATTGCCCTGCACGCGGCCCGCATGATTATCAAAGAAATTCTGGAAGACGGCTATTTTCACGCCGACCCGCATCCGGGCAATATTATGGTGCTGCCGGACGAGATTATCGGGATGATGGATTTTGGCACGGTGGGCCATCTGGACCCGCAGGATCGGGCCAACCTGGTGCGGTTGTACATTACCGCCGTGCGCATGGATACGGTCAGCCTGGTGGAGCAGTTGATTCAGGTTGGCGTGGCCGATCCCGGTTTGGATCGGGTTTCGCTGCAGCGGGACATCCGCCGCCTGCTGCTAAAATATCATGGCCTGCCGCTGGAAGATATTCGCGCCGGCGATGTCATGGAAAATATCCGGCCCATCATTTACAACTACCGCTTACGCCTGCCCAGCAACTTCTGGCTGCTGGCTAAAACATTGGTCATGATGGAAGGGATGGGGCTGGAACTTGACCCGGATTTTGATATGTTTAAAGTGTCCGAGCCGTACGTGCGCCGTTTCTTGATGCGCATGTGGCTGCCTTCTTCGTGGGGGCCATCCGTGGTACACAGCGCCACCGGCTGGGCCGATTTGATCAACAGCCTGCCGCGCCAAACCACCCGCCTGCTGGGCCAGGTTGAGCGCGGCGAGCTGGAGATGCAGGTCAGTATCCCCAGGTTTGATCAGTACATTAAACGGGTGGATCGTATTACCACCCGCCTTATTTTGGCCATGTTGATGGCGGCCATTATTATGGCCCTGGCCTTGCTCATCCCCGGCCTGAACCTGGTGTGGCCGTGGAGCTTTTTTACCTGGGTGGTTGTGGTTACATTTTTTATTATGGTTTTTTTGGGGGCGTGGCTGATATTATCCATTATCCGGTCGGGGGGATGGTTGTAAAACCATTTGCAATTTTGGATTTACAATTAACCCCGCCAGTGGAATCAATCGTCAATCTGAACTCGTAAAGCGTTGCACCGTCTTTTCTAACGCCTGCCGCCCGCCCGAAGAGAGGCCGTAGCTGTCCAACTCGTTTTGCAGCAGCTCCGGCGAACCGTAGCCGCCGGCGTAGCCATTCAAGCGGGCCGCCGCTGTAGAATTGATAACGCCGCCGATGTGGGGGTACATCGCATTGATTTCCCGCATCAGGTTTGGCGATTGTTGCAGTAAATACTTTTGGTGGTAATCCTCGGCCGGATAAAATGTTTCCGCCGCTTGAATCTCGGTGTAGGCCGTACCGTTTACCGCCGCCTCGAACCGTTTTTTGGTCATTTCTGCCAGTTGCCGCTGTTTTTCGGTGTGGTAGAAGATGGCCGACATATACTGGCGGCTGTACGGCCGCCGGGCAGGCCGGTGGCTGCTCCAGAAGACCGCCAGTAACTCCTTGTAAGAAATTACTGCCGGGTCAAAATCAACCTCCAGCGTTTCAGTGTGATTTCCCAGGCTGTAATAAGTGGGATTCTTTTTGGTTCCGCCGGTGTATCCAACGCGGGTACGGACAACGCCGGGCAGGCTCCCAAACTGGGAGTCGGGACCCCAGAATCAGCCCATGGCCAGGGTGGCGGTCTCCAGCTTCAACGGCGGGTTGGCATCAATGGGGGGCGCAGCCGCCGGGCGTATTTCTTCATCAACTGTATTATTCTTTTTCCAAAACATTGTTGACTCCTTTTTAACTATACTGAAAACAGAATGAGAACGGAATTTTTGAGATGTCATTCCCGCGTGCTTTTAGCGGGAATCCACACT
>CAYWSS010000736.1:0-3108 GCA_964460505.1 uncultured Caldilineaceae bacterium
GTCGTCTGAGTACGCACAGAGCATGTCAATACCTAGAGAGCGGGAATTTGTAACTCCTCACCCCCCTCTAGCTCCCCCCTCAGGGGGGGGGATTGAGGGGGGGTAAAAACGGCAAAAGGGCGCTACTATAGCGGTTTCTGGGGGGTATACCCGAGCAGTTACGGGAATTTATGGGTAATCAGCAATCGGTTAGGTTGTTAATGCTCAAGCGAAAGACGCAGAAACTTCAACTAAAACCTCGGTGGTGGGGTAATGATGCCCACAAATTTTTTACAGTGGCGGTGTTCATTGTTCTGGCGTCGTTGGATAACGCTGCCAGAGGTGTGCTTCCGCCTCTGTACGCGGTGATTGCCCGCGACCTGGGCGTAACTGAAGCCTCACTGGGCTTTGTCTCTGCCCTGAACATTCTGGTTGTGGCATTTACGGCGGTTCTGTGGGGCTACTGGGGCGATCGCGGCAGCCGCAAGCGATTGCTGTTGTACGGCACGCTCATCTGGAGCGCCGCCATGCTTATGACCGGGCTGTCTCAAACGTACACCCAATTGCTGCTGTTTCAAGTTATTACGGCCGTAGGTATTGGGTGTATTTCGTCGGTGGGATTTAGCGTGGTCAGCGACCTGATTCCTCCCACCCGCCGTGGATTTGCAATGAGTTTTTGGGGGCTGTCGCAGGGCGGAGGTGGCGGGGCCGGAGCTATGCTGGGGGGGCTGCTGGGCGCCCACTACTGGCCGCTTCCATTCTTTATTATTGCCGCAGCGGGGCTTCTTTTTGCAGCCTTATATCTCTTTTCTCTTGAACCGCAGCGCGGCCGGGCCGAACCGGAACTGGCCCGGATTTTTGAATCCGGCAGGCAATACAAACACCACATTCAGCAATCTGATATTCGTGTTATTCTTGGCCGGCGTTCCAACCGCTGGCTGATTTTGCAGGCATTTCTGGCAACGCTGGCTTACGGTTCGCTGGTGTGGATGCCCCGGTTATTCATTTCCAGGGTAGAAACGGCGGGCTACAGTTTAGAAACAGCCACAATTTCCGGCAATTTGTTGTCACTGCTGTTTCAAACGGGATTCTATTTTGCCATTCTGGCCGGCCATCTGGGTGACCGCTGGCAGCGCCGGGGCCGGGGCGGCCGGGCTCGATTTTGCGCAATCACGCTTTTGCTTGCTATTCCGTTTCAGATTGCCGTATTTTTTGTGCCGCTGCATGGCCTCACCCTGCCTGCCAATGACAATGTAGTTCCGGTGGCGCTGGCTACCCTGCTGGCTATTGTCACCAATCCGTGGCTGTTTTTTGCGTTTGTGCTGGCGCTTTTTGCCGTTGCCTTTTCCTCCGCAGATACCCCTAATCGCAACGCCCTGCTGACCGATGTTAACCTGCCGGAGCATCGCGGCACAACGGTGGGGTTTCTGGCCATTGCCATTGGAATGGGGGTAGCTATTGGTAATGCGTCGGCGGGTGTTCTGTTTGAGCAGCTTGCCGTATATTTTGCGCCCCCCCTAAATTACGCTATTGGGCTGGCCCTGTTTCAATTGCTGCTGATTCCGGCAGGGTTTTGCTACTACCGGCTTTCTAAGATTAGCGCGTCAGACATTGCTGCCGTCAAGCAAACGTTAGCCAATCGGGCAAAATTGACAATTGACCCGTAACCATTGATAATTGGCAACTGTTATGACAGAATCTCAAAAGCCTCCCAAACAAAAACCCTGGAGCGACATCGACCTCAACCGGTGGCGCGAATACGACGATATAAAAACAGACTCCTTGTGGATGTACGACAGCCGGGCCAGTGGCGATGGCCACAAACCGGATTATCACGGCAATTACATCCCTCAAATTGCCACGCAGCTGTTTACCCGGTACAGCAAAGAAAATGATATTGTGCTGGATATGTTTTTATGTTTTTAAGCTCCGGCACCAGCGCTATCGAAGCCGCACGCTTAAACCGGCGCTGTATTGGCGTAGAATTAAAGCCGGATTTGGTAAAGTCCGTACTCCAATTACTATCTTGTACGAGAATTTTAGGCTCTTTGCCTTTTAGGGGGCTACCCTTTAATCCACTTCAGAACCACGGACAGGTAGGAAGTTACGGATTTCTTGATTACTTATCTGCGTTTTCCTGTTAATCTGCAGTTCTTTAGTTAGATCAACCCCCTAAATGGCGAAAACCTGGATTTTATTACAAGACACCTTCACCGTTTAAAGTACCGCGCAGGATATGCAGGATGCAATACAAAATATACCCGGCCGATATGAACTCAAAGTCGAACTTCAATCTTATCCGTCACGAACTGAATAAACTGCCGGCCATGCCTCCCTGGGGGCGCAAGCAGGGCGATGCCTGGGACCGGTTGAGTAACTTTGTGTACCGGGTCAAAACGTTGAGGGGGGTAAAACGGCAGGCGCAAGCCGTGGCCAGGGCACAGGGGCTGGCTGTTGACCCGTTTGAAAATTACGCGCTTCGCCGTTGGTACAATCACCACACCCACGACCATATTTTGCACATGTTTTATGCCCACCCCGACGTGCGCCGGGAAGAAAATTCCAAACATCGCACCATCGATTTTTATTTGCGCGACATCCCCTTTGATTTAAAAATTAGCCGCTTCCCCAAAGCCTACCCGGAAGACCTGAAATATGCCTGGCAGCACCGCCACCATATGGCACTCTGGATGTATGCTAATCAATCCACACAGGGCCGGTACCACACCGGAAACCGTCTTTTTATTATTTTGCGCCACAGAACCCAACCAGACCTGACGTGGCAACTTCGCCGGGATTTTGAAGCGCTTGAAACGCTTGTGGACAATTTTCTAAACGCCCCAATTCTCCTTGGGTTAACCCTTACTCACCAACATACCCGGCAAGAATATCGCCCCTGGTCGGCGGTAATTTTTCACGTTAAGTAGCTCCGGCCTTAAAAGGCGACTTCTTTGCAGTCCCAATTTTTTATAGCTCAACCCAACCTGCACTGATCTAAATTTGGTCTCAGTAGATTCAAATTTCGCGGTGTACGCATAGATTACCCCCCTCACCCCCCCTTTGAAGGGGGGAAGTTTACCATTCACCATTTACAATTTTTCAGGATAGCAAACAAAATAACTACTACTT
>CAYWSS010000737.1:0-3096 GCA_964460505.1 uncultured Caldilineaceae bacterium
AAAATTGTAAACCTGTCTTTTGCTTCATTTTGGCCGAATGAAACGATGCCCAAAATTTGTTGTAGAACCGACAGTGATGCGTGAGAGCATGTTTTATCACGCATCACGCTGGTTGGGATGATTATTTTTTCAAAACTGCCTAAATCAGGCTCAGTTCCCGTGCTTTGGCTACGGCCTGGGTGCGGCTGTTGACCTTCAGCTTGCCGTAGATGTTACTCATATGGCGTTTTACAGTGCTGACCGCCAGAATCAGTTCTTCTGAAATTTCTTTGTTCGACAGCCCGGCGGCAACCAGCCGCAGCACTTCCTGCTCCCGTTCGCTGAGCGCTTCAATTAAATCCGGGTGCTGCGCGGGTGTGGCCGGCGGGGCGGCGGCACCGGCGCCATTTTGAGGGTGTTCAGCCTTGATGGCGTCGATGAGTTTGCCGATGAAACTCTGGTTGGAAATTCCCCCCCGTTCGCTGACGGTGGTTAACAGAGCGGCCATCGTTGGGCCTTCGTCAACAAATACCCGGAAATAACCTTCCGGTTCGGCCAGAGTCAGGGCCTGTTTTAGCGCATCGCCGGCTTCAATAAAATCACCTCGCGTGGCGTAGTTGATGGCCTGCATCGCCAAAATCTCAATGAGGCTGCCCATTCTGCCGGATGCGGCCGCGGCCTGTTCCAACTGCTTGAGCATTTGCGTGGTATCCGGCAGCGCGGTCTCCACCCGGATGCCGCGCCGGGCGCAGGCAAGGGCCACCCGGATTGCGGTTAGGGCCTCGTACTCGCGGTTGGAGGTAATGGGCGTCTCCAGATTTAGCGTTGTATTCCGGTACCAGTTAACAATGGCCCGGAAGATTTCTTCCGATTGGGGAGCCGGCAGGCGGGCAGCCAGCGCCAGTTGAAGCCGAATTTGATACGATATCAAATCGGTCCACTCTGATGGCGGCTGCCAGGTCTGAATAATTTCCTGCGCCTGCGCCAGATGTTGCCGGGCCCCCTCCACATTGCCGTAGGCCAGATTGAGCCTGGCTAAATTCAGCATGGCGCTGCACGGGGCATTGGTTATCATCAAACCCCGTCTGGATACCTGGTAGCTGGTTTGCAGATATTTTTCCGCCAAAACCAAATCATTTTGCTCGTACGATAATTCGCCCAGCCCCAGGTAGAGTTCGGTGACGCTGGGTTTTTGTTGCAGATTATTTTTGATGGCCCATTGCAGCGTCTCCTGCAGCGTTGTTCTGGCCTGCTGCAAGCGCCCCTGGATGAGCTGCAGAGAGGCCAGCGCGTAGGTGCCGCCAATGTACGCCAGAAAATTTCCCGCCGCCCTGCAGATAGAAAGGGCCTGGATCAACGTTTTTGTGGCCTCTTTTAACTCCCCTTTTTCTCCCAGAGCGCCGGCCAAAAAGAGTAAGTTCAGGCCCCGCGCCCGGAGATGATCTTCCGGCAGCAGGTCCAGCGATTGGTTGAAGAGTTCAATTGCCCCATCAGGGTTCCCCTGAATATTAGCTATCCAGGCCCGCAGCATATACACCTCGGCCAGAATGGTGTCACAATCTTCGGGAACTATCGATGTATTGGTCAGGGCCTGTTGTTCAGCATGGTGTAGAAAGCGTTCAGTCTCTTCTACCCTGTTGGTAAAGTAGAGAACCCAGGCCTGGGCAATAGCCACCACCGGGTGATTTATTATCGCTTTCGGCGGCAGGCTTTCCAGCCACTGGGCCACCGCAGAGACATTTCCGCGCATCAAATTGGGACCGGCATGCCGGGCCACCAGTTCAATCGCTGCCTCCATTTCTTCGGCTTTAATTGCGTGGTGCAAAGCTTCCGAGACAAGCACCGGCTCGTCGAGCAAATCGGCTTGCCGGCTGTACCACAAACCGGCCCGCCGGTGCAGGGCGGTGAGTGTTTCTTTACCAACCGCGTCGCTGTTATTTTGCAGCAACTGTTGCCGGAGCAAGTCGGCAAAGAGATGGTGGTAGCGATACCAGTGGCGCCGGTTATCCAGCGGGGTCAGAAACAGGTTGGCGTTGTCCAGCTTTTTTAACATAGCCTGACTGTCTTCCTGCCGGGTGACCGCATTGCACAGCGGCGCAGAAAGCCGGTTGAGGATGGATGTTTGCAGCAAGAAGCTTCTGATTTCGTGGGGCTGGCGATCCAGCACTTCACCGGCCAGATAATCGATGATGTAACGGTGGCTGCCGGTGAACGCCTCCACAAAGGCAGACACATTGGTGGTGTTGCGCATCGACAGGGCGGCTAACTGCAATCCGGCAATCCAGCCCTCGGTGCGCTTTTCCAGCGCCGCAATCTGTGGCGATGACAGCGGCAGGTTTGTAACCCCGGCGAGAAACGTGGCTGCTTCTTCTGCGGAAAAGCGCAGGTCGGTGGCCCTGATTTCGGTCAGTTGGCCCCGCACCCGCAGCCGCGACAGCGGAAAATTCGGGTCGATACGGCTGGTGATAATCAATTGCATTTGGGGCGGCATGCGGTTAATCAGCAGCGTCATTGCCTCATCAATAGCCTGATTTTCAATCAGATGATAATCGTCAAGGACCAGCACTATTTTTGCGCTGCCGGTGGACACGTCGTTAATGAGGGCGATGATGAGCGCATCCAATGGCGGCATCTGAGGCGGTTCGGCCCGGAGCATATCCTGCACATTTTGCCCAATTCCCGGTTCAACCTGCTGCATAGCGGCGATGAAATAGACAAAGAATCGGATAAGGTCGTTGTCCCCTTCATCCAGCGAAAACCAGGCAACCCGATTTTTGATTTTTGATTTTTGATTTACGATTTGACCTTTTGTTGCGGCATCTACTTGCAAATCCACAGGGCTATAGTCGCCACTTGTAAATCGTAAATTGTCTATCCATTCGCTGACCAGGGTGGTTTTGCCAAAGCCGGCCGGGGCAGACACCAGGGTCAGGCCCGGCGCGCCGCGCAATCCGGCATCCATCCGCTCAATCAGATGCGGGCGGGGAACCATCTCTCTGCGGGGAGGGGGAATGAATAATTTTGTGGAAAGAATTGAAAGAGGCATTTTTATCTTTGTTTCCTGGCTCTCTGGTAGTTTGCAGGATCGCTCTATAAAAAACGTATTATCTGCCACTA
>CAYWSS010000738.1:0-3093 GCA_964460505.1 uncultured Caldilineaceae bacterium
TCTGGCCGGCTGAGGTGCGCGGACAGGTCTCGGAGGGGGAGGCCCACAGCGGGCGCGCGGCGCGCGAGGCGGGGTGGGGGTTTGTCGGTTTGATAATCGGGGGACAGGATGCCGGTGGGGGCCAGGTAGGTAAAGGCATCCAGCCGCCGCTGGGAAATATGCGCGCCGTTGCCGTTGAGCAAAAATCCCTGCGTATCGTACCCGTATTTGGTGTAGTACCAACCGGTCCGGCCCAGCCAGCGCAAAAAACCAATATCCGACAATCCATCCGGGTTGATGTATCCCGCGCCGGTATTGGCAGCCACAAAATAATCCTGCCCGGTTTGGGTAGCGTACAAATAGGTCATCACCCCCGGAATATCTTCAATCATCCCCGGATTAAATCCCCAGGCCAGCGGAATTTCGCCCCGGCGCGGATCAAGCCAGGGTTGGCTGGCGTAGTTGGCCATCAACACCTGCACCGGATGCGCCAGATCGTAATCGCCGGCGTAAAACATAACAAAGGTCAGGTCGGGGTTGACTTGCCCCTCCGGGGTGAGGTATCCCTGCGCCACCAGGTCAGCTTCTGCCGGAGCTTCCGGGGCAGACCGTCCGGCCGGTTTGGGGCCAAAACTGTGAGCCGATACGTTGGCCATGGCCACGCCGTACACATCGCCGCCGCCGCCCTGCAAATAGGCGCCATGGGTTGAAAAAAGCCAGGTGCTTTCCCATTCGCCGGCTGTGGGGCGGTGTTGGCCGCCAACTTTGCTGGAGTATTTTTCGTACCAGGGAATAAAGCCCCACATTTTTATTAATCCGCCCCAGGCTTGTTCTTCGGCGGCTTCAACAATAGTTTGCAGGGCGGCGGCATCGGTGCCGGGCGGCTGGGCAGGGTCGTCCAGCGGCACTTCGTCCGGCCAGGGCGACAGGTCGAAGGCAAAGCCGCGCTGCTGCACCACGTAATCCCGCTCCAGGGCATACACGCCTCCGCGAGTCATCTGCCCGTTGGCGTAGCGAACCGCCGGCCAGCCATCCAGTAAATAGGCCAAAAATTGGGGATTAGCCTTGCCGCTATCCAGGTAATTTTCTTTAGCCCACAAGTAGGCGTCGGCCTTGGTTGAGCCGGTAGACGGAGTGCTGCTGTCGGGCAGGGTGGATACACCCGGCTGAAATAAATCAACCAGCGATTTTTTGATGGGGAGGTATTCGGTAACCTGCGGGGTAATTTTGCTGCCGTCGCGCAAAACGGCCAGCTTCTCCACGCCGGCGATGGTGGTGGCCACGTTGAGCGTAGCCGGCACCGCCGGGTCCCACATCACAAGGCCGTCCAGTTCACCGGCAAAAGTATCCAGCACGTCTGCCAAGCTGCTCAGTTCGATGATTTCGGTATCGGCCAGCCAGCCGTAGGGCTGCCCCGCTTCCCGATACTTTTCCAGCCAAAAGGTATCTACGCCCGGCATCCCCCGGCGCGGGTGGTCGTGCAGCAAATACAGTTGAGGCTGCTCCTGATTTACAATTCCCTGCAAAGTGGTGAGAAAGGTGAGCGTATCGAAATCGCGCAGCAGATCAGCATAGGTTTTTCCGGCAGGGGGAGGTGTATTTTCATCACACACATCCGGTTTGCCGGTGAGGGCAAGGCAATGTTCGTAGTGGTTGATGTGCAGGTCAGTCACATCAACCACATACAGTTGCCTGGGGGCAGCAGGGAAGGGGGTGCAGGCGGCAAAGGCCGTAAGCGTCAAAAGAAACAGAAATGCATACCAGGAGCGGCGTATTGCATAAAGTGGCAGGGCCACAACCAAACTTTTAACCACAGAGCTACACAAAGAATTTACAAAGAACACAGAGAAAAGCTTTGAGAACTTTGTGCCTGCTTTGCGTCCTCTGGGGTAAGAAAATTTTTGCAGATTGGGCCGGTTTGCGGCACAAACAACGTATTGCATGTAAAGTTTACAATTATTCTGGAGGATTATTGAGCAAAGAAGATGGCTTGGTGTGATATATGGAATACGCAGCACGCAATACGTTTCCTTTTTACTCCGGCAGGTGAATGATAAAGTAGAACATCAACACGCCCCAAATTGCAAAAGCAGCCAGCGCCAAAATAGCGGTGGCCGGCGCATTTTGTGAGTACACCCAGGCGGTCCAAACCACCGCCCCGCCAATGGCAATGGCCGTGAGCGTGGTGGGAACGGCTCGACTGAGAAACCAGTTGGGGGGAGAGATTTCGCTGATGCCGGGCATTTGGCTGGTAAAGTGGTACATCAGGCGGCCCCACAGCCCAAACACAATTATTATAACAAAGGCTGTGACCCAGGTAATGCCAACATAATTCCAGGCGGCCCACATGGCAGTACCACCGCCCCCCAGCACCAACAAGGTTGTGGGCACAACCCGCACCAAAAACCAGGTTGTCAGCGAGCCTTCGGTTACTTTGCCGCTGCCCCAACAGGTGGTGCAGAGTTTTTCTTCAACTTTAAATTCACCGGTGCCAACTTCGCCCCATTGATTACAGAGTTCGCACTCCGTGCCGGCGGCCAATAGCCTGGTGCCGTCACAATCGGGGCAGCGTTTGGTAAGTTCGGTTTTAACTTCAATTTTTCCGGTGCCGTGGCACTCTCTACAGGTGGGCATAGGGCAATGAGTAATGAGTAATTGAAACGAAATTTTATAATCAACGGTTAAAGGTTGTTAAAGTTTAGCACAAAATTGATAGCGGGCAAAGAAATTAATCCACGTTCCAAAATTGACAAGAACCGCGCAGAGCCTACAATTTTACAGGTCTGCAATTTTTTACCGTTGCGAGTAAACCGGAGAAATGCAACACTCCGGGGAGACGACACCAAAAATAGAAACCGGAATCAGGAAGTGTGCAAAGCGGCTAATATAGCCCTAACTCCTAATTCCCAACCCCAACGAAGTCTCGGCTGTAGTGGGTCGAGGGTCTGTGCCCTAACCCCTTTATTTTTGGAGGAGTTGCCATTAACTGCATTCATCACCAGGAATGAAATTTGCCCTCACCCCCGCCGCTGACGCCGCTCCCCCCCTCCCCACTTTTGAGAGGGGGGTTGGGGGTGAGGGGGGTATACCGGAGCGTGCGATATATTTAGATTC
>CAYWSS010000739.1:0-3087 GCA_964460505.1 uncultured Caldilineaceae bacterium
CTTGTCGAAGCCAATAATGCTGCCTCAATAAAAGTTTCGGTTTCAAACTAATTTCGGCATCAGTAGATCCAAATTCACCCCCTCTAACTCCCCCTCACGAGGGGGAGTTAGAGGGGGGTAAGTAGTTACCTGCCTTAAATAATGCGTTGCACTTCACCGCCCGTTATTTTCGCTTGATGTTGATAAAGCCTTGCGCCGGCCCCAGTTGGTCAAACTGGGCTTTGAGCATGTCCCGCTCAACGGTTTTTCTGGCGATTTTCTGTTCCAGCCCCGCCACCATTTCCGCCAGTAAATCCCGCCCGTGCCGCTGCGCCGCTTTCATTTCCAGGCTGATCTCCACACTGGGGCGGTACCGCAAGCTCTTGATTTCCTTCTCTATTTCGCGCAGTCGTCTCCGGCAGCGGCTAATCTCGGTTTGTAAAGCCTGGGCTAACCGGCCCTCAGTTTGCCCGGGGCGAGCCTGCCCGCCGGCGAGTTCCGGTTCGGCGGCCAGCGCTGCCAGCTCGGCCATACTTCGGACGGCGTAGGCGTTGTTAACGGCGGCCATCTTCTCCGTGCGCCGCACCCGGTCCGATTCATTGGTGGTTAAATCCGGATGGAATCGCCGGGCCAGCTTTCGATACAATTGTTTGATATCGGTCTCATCAGCGGGGCTTAGCGGCTGCGGGGGCGGTGTGGGCGCCGCGGTCAGAGGCGTTTGCCAGGTGCGCCGGTACTGTTCTTCCACGGGAATATGGGCCTGTCCAAAAATCCGTCTGTTACGGGCAATCTGAATGCGGGTGTTATAGCGTTCAACCTCTCTCTCCAGTGCCTCCAGTTTGTCTATCAAGTGGCCAATGCCGGCCTCAAGTTGAAACTCAAAGGCGTTTATCTCCGCCAGCCGGTCGGCTAGTTCCGCTTCTGCCTCAATTAATTCATTTTGTACGTTGGTCAACTCGGCCCGCAGGCGGTTTAATTGTTCGGACATCAGCGAATTCCTAAGGAATGGTGCCTAAATAACTTACCCAATTGGGGCCGGCAACATATTGCGTATTGCGTAATGAACGAGAATTAATTAAATGTCCCCTTTGAGCAGTAAAAAAATGGTAAATGGTAAATTGCAAATGGCGAATGGTGAATTATTGCCGATAAAACCTGTTCCTCACGGCAAGCTCAGGACAGGCTTTGAGCGTAACCGAAAGAATCATCACCGTCAGCCTCAAGAACATCCAAAAACAGTTTATACCGATGCAGCAGGCACTTTACCATTTATAATTCACCCTCACCATTTTTTGGACAAAAGGGGACAGTTATTTAATCCCGATTCCTTAATGTTGAAAAGCTGTCAGGCCTTTGCTCCACAATGAGAATTGCCGGTGCCGGAATATCAACCGTAAAATTCGGGGTACAATTCTATCTTGCAGTCGGGGCAGATGCTGTGGCTGAAATCCGCATCTGAGTGTTGGCTCACATAAACTTCTACCTGTTGCCAGAAGCCTTCATCGTCCCGGATTTTTTTGCAGTTGGCGCAAATGGGGATCAACCCGCTCAACGTTTTTACTTTTGCCAGCGCTGCTTCAAGCTCGACATTCAAGCGGCGTTGTTCCCGCAGTTTATCGGAGAGCCGCTTTTGCAGTTTTCTAATGGTTAAATGAGTCTGCACCCTGGCCAGGACTTCTTCTTTTTGAATGGGTTTGGTGATGTAATCAACCGCTCCCATAGAAAGCCCCTTTACTTTATCGGCTTGTTCTCCTAATCCGGTCAGAAAAATTACGGGAATGTCCCGCATTCTTTTATCTTCTTTGAGCCGCCGGCAAACTTCGTAGCCGTCCATTCCCGGAAGAATGATGTCTAAAATGATTAATTCGGGAGGCTCTATGCCAATAGCGGTAAGTGCCGAAGGTCCATCTTCCGCGGCGCTAACCGCGTAGCCCTGGCGGGTTAGTAAATGCGACAACATTTGTAAATATACCGTGGAATCATCAACTACCAGAATTTTTCCACGGGTTTCATTATTGGCGGAAGAACTCATAGATTCTGCTCCAAACAGTTTCAAGGTTCCATCATTAGATTCTTTGGTGTAAGGTTGCCGGAGAGATTTAATTCTTTGCAACCATTATACCAAAATGTGTATCACCTGTCATTCTGGTTTGAAACAGGCGGAGTGTCATTAGGGAAAAAACCTGGTGATTACCCATAAGTCTAATATTGTGCCAGACCGCAGAGGTTTTACGACTGATCTTCCCAAAACGCTCGTAAGTTTCCCAGGAGTGATAGCAAAATTTGTTATACAAAGGAACCCTCTGCGGTCTTAGGCAGATATGGGTAATTACCAGAAAAAACTACTTGACAACAGCGTGATTTGCTGATATTATACTGAGTATAAACTCAGTGAGTTATAACTCAATAAAATGTCAAAACGAAAAAAAGCAAAAATAGAAACCAGACAGAAACTACTGGCAGCCGCCAAACAGGAGTTTATCCAAAAGGGGATGCTGAAGATTTCTACCGTAGATATTGCCAAACGAGCCGGGGTAGCGCACGGCACACTATTTTTTCATTTTCAGAATAAGGAAAATTTGTTGGTAGAGGTTCTGGATAGGGAACTGTTGAAGATCACTGACGAACTAAATATATTGTTGCATGATTCTTCCAATATCGAAGAGTTGCTGGTCACCTATCTTGATTTTTTGGAACGCGAAGAGGACTTCTTTTCAATCATTGCCAGAGAAACCCCGTTCTATGCACCGCCGTTACGGAGATCGATTTTTGGGCGGGAGAGCGCCATTAGAACATACTTTTATCAGGCACTGGAGCGGGAAATTACTTTGGGGATGTGCAAGGCAGTCGACATCACGCCCACCCTTAATTTTCTCTTTGGCACCCTGAATTATTATCTTTGCATGCGCGATTCCTTTGCCACGGGCAACAGTGTCATTAACGAAAAAAAAGAAACAATCATTAACACATTCATTCAATTTCTATCAAAACAGGTAACTACTTAGGCACACACCTTTGTAGCCGCTATAGTAGCGTCCTTTTGCTGTTTTTACCCCCCCCTCAATCCCCCCCGATTCGGGGGGGGAAGTTAAGTCCTCCCCCCTCCTG
>CAYWSS010000740.1:0-3082 GCA_964460505.1 uncultured Caldilineaceae bacterium
GAGAAAGGAATCTTCCCTATGGCCGATTTTATTGTAGCACAACATAATGCTACCTGCAACACCCCCTTGTTGTTCCTTCCCCCTGCGCCGCCGGGATTATTGCCGGGCGACCTGCCATTAACCCATTTCAAACAATAAACAGTCAAACAAACCGGATTCGTATTACGTATTTCGTAATAAAATACGAAACACGTACATATTTCGGCAGTCGGTGGTCATCCGTTGGCGATCATACCGGCAGGAAAGGGACAAAATTATGGAACAACTACGCAAACTGGGCGTTGATCCCGGTTTTGGCAACATTAAAATCGCAGAAGTCCGGAACGGAAAAATCTTCACCCTGGCGCTGCCTTCGGCGGTGGGCCTGGTCAGGGAGCGAAAGGAAGGGCTGTCGATGAACGGCATCATTCGCACCCGCCGGGGAGCAGTCCCGCACCGGGTCGCATTCGATGGCGTCGAATATCTCGTGGGACCTAATGTTCACCATTATACCCAACCATTCACCCGGATGGATTTCGATCGCTTTACCGACAGTCCCGAATTGCGGGCCGCGCTTTACGCGGCCCTCTATAAAACCACTAATGGCGGTATTCATAACCTGGCTCTGGCAATGGCCCTGCCGGTCAATGTATTACAGGACCGGGCTGAAGCCGAACGGACTGAGCGAGCTATCCGCCACTGGCTGCTGGGCGAACATTGCTTCTCGGTTGACGAAGTGGAAACAACGCTCAATGTGGTCAACGTCCGGGCAAAAATTGCCCAGCCGATCGCCAGCTGGTTTGAAGCCGGTCTTGATAATGAAGGACAGTGGTGTAACGGTGACGAAGCGGCGCGTGCCCCGGCCCTGATTATCGACCAGGGATACAACACCCTGGATGTTCTGGTCGTTCAGGGAGGGCGAATCAACTCGCGCCACACCTCCGGCGAAACGCTGGGAATGAGACGGGCGGCAGAGCGATTGGGAGACACCCTGCATCGCCGGTACGCGCTCAGCCTGGATATGCTGACGCTGGACAGCCTGGTGCAAGAGGTTGTCAACCACAATAAGGCCCGGGTATGGGTCGAGGGCAGTCCCGTCGACATCTCCAAAGAAACAAAACAGGCGCTCAACTCGCTGCAAGCGGACGTAATCAGTTTTGTGGAACGGGCAGTTGGAACGGGAAAAGCGTACAACATCATCCTGACCGGCGGCGGCGCGTTGGCCATATCAGCCAGGCTGCTCCGCTTATTTCCCCACGCCCATGTGGCCCATGAGCCGGTTGAGGCGAACGCCCGTGGCCTGGCAAAGATGGCCAACCGGCCCGGCTTCCTGAATTAACCTTTTTGGTTTTTTCTCTACAAAAAATTATCGACAAATTTTCATATATGAAGAATCGGGAGAATTTTTTATGGCAGGCAAAAAAGGACGCTCAGGCCGTACCAAGCTCCCCGGCCGCTTGTATCGGCTTTATATCCGCTACCGGCCCGGGTTAGACCCCCCGGAATTAGAGGAGCTTCTCGAAACAATGGTCACCACCAATCATCACAAACGGACCGACATTTTTAGAGCCGCCGTTATTGGCGGGATGACGCAGGCAAAAACGACCGCCCAAGCTGCTGAAGCAAGTGTCACGACAACGTTGCTTGACGAAATGTTTGCAGATTTTTAGGATAAAAACAATGAATAACAGCGGCGCCTCGGCCTCTATTAACACGTCAGTCAACATCCCGAATTGGTTCGATTGCAAAAATTGCGCGGCCTGGAACCACCGGCCATCTTTCTGCGACAAATTCCAGACCCAGGGTCGATGCGCGAAAGCAACGCTGCATCAAGCATTACTGGCCGGCACACTGAGCATACCATTGCCGCCAATGCAATCTGGCGGACCGGCTATTGAAATTGAACCGAAACGGGACGTGTAAGAAATTATCGAGAGGGTTTTATACCGGCCAAAATCGCCGTGTAACGGCGTTTGAGAGCATCCGGACAGTTTCTGACACAGATTTTTTGGCACGGAGGGATCAATGATCGTTGCATTTGGAATTGAAGCGTTGGGATATCAGGCGGGCGCAACTGTGGACCTGCCGGAACCCAATCTGTTCAACTGGCTGCTCATTGCCATTCTTTTTCCGGCCGCCGCCGGCATCCTGATCGATGCAGCCCTTGGCCTGACCCTCGGCATTGTCGCCCTGCCTTTGGCGCTCATCTCATTGACCATGGCTGTTCCGGTACTCTTCAACGAGGTCCGTCGTGCGTATCCAAAACCGGTGTACATCCTGCGCTAGTCTTGCCGCTGAACTCAACCGGCTGCAGGCCGAAAACAGCCGGCTTCGGGAAAAGGTAGCCCAATACAAAAGGTTGATGTGTGCTATTTACCAATTCTCGGCCGAGCACCGCCAATTTTTTGAAGAGCTGCGACCGGCGGCCTCTGACCGGATGGCGGCCGGCAACATGCCCCGGGCGGCCTGGAGTTGGTTGAGGTCGACGGTCAACGTTGCCGGGCGCGCGGTTCAAGTATTGCGAGAGATTGAAGGTTTGTCGGAAAAAAGCTAATGGCTAAGAATCCGTTCAAGTGGCTGTTTCGCAACATGCCAAAGCTCAATTTCCAGGTGAGGTCCGCTTCTTCCCTGGCCCTGGTCGGGAACGGACGGTCTCGCGACATGGATTCCGGCCGGCCACCGGCGATTGTCTGGCCGGAGGGTAATTTCCCGGAGAAATTCAGGCCGCTGGAAGAAACCATGCGCTCGGCCATTGCCACGGCGCTGACCGGAGTAGGCGTGCCCTTTGGCGCCGTCATTCCCATGGCCCCGGTGTTACAGCCGGATGCGATGACCTTTCATCTGCGCATGACCACGGTCGGCTTTGACACAGCCAAACAGAAATTGATGCGCTCCTATCTGCGTATGCAGCTCGATGCGGATAATGTGGCGGTCAGTCGCACCGGCGGCTCGATTCTGGTCACGCTCAGATTTCCGCGCCGGCTGGGCAGTCTTTCCCCGGCTGATATCGAAGCCGGGGCTGTGGGCCGTACCCCGGACGGGAAACCGCTCCGGATTGTTTTTAACGACGGCACCAAACCTTCAATCAAAATCACCGGCTCTC
>CAYWSS010000741.1:0-3077 GCA_964460505.1 uncultured Caldilineaceae bacterium
CAAAAGGCCGCTACTATAGCAGCTACAAAGGTGTGTGCCTAAGTAGTTACAATTTAACTAACTGGTGAATTCACGCAATGGCAAAGCGGAAAAAGAAGCAAAATTTTACACAAATGGATATGTTCACGAAAGAAGAAAGGGCTGAGTATTCACACCTGCCTTCATTTACAAGTACACCGAATGAAATTAGAGAAGCCGTTGAACAATCGGTTTATAATTTAACACGGATGTATGAGCAACAAGAAGAGATGGGCCGATTCTTGAATGATATGAGCAAGTTTTTAGGGTATAAAAAAACAGATACCTGAGTTAACAGCGCAAAAGCAATCATTTTATTTAGCCCTGTCGTTTCGCCCGATTTATGTCAACTTATTTAATTAAAAGGGTAAATGAACACTCCCCTTTCTCAGATTAACATAAAGCCGATCATGCGACGGCATTATGTCAATGAATGGTATCGTAACAGACCAAGCAACTCCTGACTTGACATAAACACGGTGATTTCAACCATTTGTTTAACATAATATTGGTGAAATTACAATTTGTACGAAAATTTAATTCATTTGCTTAACATAATACTAACGAAACCAGAGTTAGCCATATAACACCAAGGCAAATGCAGCCGAATTTGCAAGCAAGGTATAGTGCCAAATATCACCTTGATTTGACGACGTTCTACGGATATTTTCATTCTCATTGTCATCCCGAAAAGGATATTAAAGAAAGTAACCGTTCACCCCCCTGCCAGAATTATGTCATTCCCGCATACTTTTAGCGGGAATCTATGCGTGCAGCCTGTGGATTCCCGCTTAATACGTGCGGGAATGACAGGGGGGCTGAATGGTTACTAAAGAAAGGGTTCAATGCCAAAAGTAACAGTAATTTACGGTGAAAAAGTAAAAACAGTTGAAGCCACAGTAGGCAGCATCCTGGGAGATGCGATTGCCGCCACGGAACTGCCGCTGGAGCAGCCCTGCGCCGGACGGGGCACGTGCGGAAAATGCAAGGTGCTGGCCGAAGAAGGGCTGGCTCCGCCGGATGAAATAGAACGAGAGAATCTTACGCCCGGCGAGTTGGCCGTTGGCAACCGGCTGGCCTGCCGGGCCACGGTGCAGGGCGAGGCAAAAGTAACGCTGGCTCCCATTGTTGTTTATTCTAACAAAATTTTTCGCGCCGGCAACCGTTACAAAAGAGAGAAAAATGTTCCGCTGGGGCTGGCCATCGATCTGGGTTCTACCACAGTGGCCGCCCTCTTGACAATGCTGGACAACGGCGAGGTGTGCGCCGGAGCCGCCGCGCTTAACCAGCAAACCGTCTACGGCGCCGATGTCATCTCGCGGCTGGCCGCCGCCACCGACGACCCGGCCAACGCTGAACGGCTGCACAAATTGGCCCTGGCCTCCATCAACCAGGCCGTCGACTCGCTCAAGTTGTCACCCCGCATCCGCCGGCGGATTGAGCGGGTGACAATTGTGGGCAACGTGGCCATGCACCACCTGCTGGCCCGGCTGCCGGTGGAAACACTGGCGGTGATTCCGTTTCAGCCTCACAGCGCGGCCACTATTCAGGATGCCGAATTCTTGATGGGCGGCATTTTTCCCAAAAATGCTCAGGTAACATTACCCCCGCTCGTCGGCGGCTTTGTTGGATCCGACGCGCTGGCCTGCCTGGCTTACTTTGGTTTTCCGGCAACAAATTCAGGGCATCGTGATAAACCGTCCGGCCCCATGGCGGCCATCGATCTGGGCACCAACGGCGAAGTGATGGTTACGGATGGCCGGCGTATCCTGACGGCCTCGACGGCAGCCGGCCCCGCCTTTGAAGGGGTCAACATTTCCTGCGGCACGCGGGCGGTAGACGGCGCAATCACCGCTGTCCGCCTGGACAACGGCGATCTCAAATTTGATACTATTGCCAACGAAGCGCCCATCGGGCTGACCGGGTCGGGCTTGTTGAGCGCAATTCACCAGTTGCGCCTGGCCGGAGTCATCGAAGAAAGCGGGCGAATTCTCAGCCGGCCCCCTATTTTGGCCGAGCGTCTGGATAAAGATGAACGGGGCGCGCTCCGCATCGGGCTAACGGCGGATAGTCGCCTGAAATTGTCTCAATGGGATGTGCGGGAACTGCAAAAAGCAAAAGGAGCGATTCGGGCCTCCGTGGAGGTGTTGATGGCTCAGCTCGATCTAAAAACGGAAGACCTGGAGCGCATCATTCTGACCGGCTCTTTTGGCGGACAGATCGATATCGACGCGGTGCTGGCCATCGGCATGATCCCGCCGGTACGCCGCGAAGCCGTGGAACCCACGGCCAACGGGGCCGGGCTGGGCGCGGCAATGTTCCTGTCGGATGAAGGCTTTGCTCTGGGCGAGGATTTGGCTGCTCGCGCCGAACAGGTTGAACTGGACCTGGACCCTGATTTTAATATGCTTTTTGTAGAGTCAATGAGTCTCAATCCCAACGGGTTGGGCTAATTGGCCGTACAAGTTCTGTGAACCCGTCGGAATCGCGCTGTGGCCGGTCTCTGACCACGCCGCTTAGGTGGCTCGGTCGGAGACCGGCCACAGCACCGGATTTATTGAACAGGTACAATTGGCCGGGAATCAAGTCAATCCGAAGCGTTTTCATCCATCTTTTTTCGCAGACTCAGGGGACGCATATCTGTCCACACTTCCCCAATGTAGGCCAGGCACTCCTCCTTGGTACCGGTCTTGCCGGCATCCCGCCAGCCCAGCGCATTTTCTCTGTCGGCGGGCCAGATGGAATACTGCTCTTCGTGATTAATCACCACTTTGTACTGCATTTTATCTTCTTCTGTACCTGTTGTCATCAGTTTGTCATTCCCCTTTCTGATGTTACGTGATGGTTACGGGGATTCCCCCGTAACCGGATAGTAGATCGGCTTAAGCCGCCCAATTACCCGTTCCGGATTCAAGAAAGTTAAGAAATTAAATCGGTAATGGGACGGGTGTTGGGCTACACCGACTCGCAGCCGTTTTCCACCCCCCCCGCCCCCGCCGCCAGGCGCGACACCAGGCCATCGCGCCACAGGCGCGTGGCGGAGCGAGACGCGATGTTTA
>CAYWSS010000742.1:0-3074 GCA_964460505.1 uncultured Caldilineaceae bacterium
CCCTGCGGGTCAGTGCAGGTGTACGAAGAAATGGGTAAGTTAATTAATTCTCATTCCTTAGTTCTAAGTCAAGTTCTAATTGACGGGTGTAGCATTTGGGCCTTGTGCCCTTTTTACTGCTGTAACAACACCCACAAGGGGCTTAACTACCCGTCAAAACAAAGTTGACTTAGTACTTAGTAACCGTTCAGTCCCCCCGCCTCGTTACTACGCTTATGCGTTGCGCTTTGCGTGCCTGCCCCCTCTCGTTCCAACGCTGGAGCATTGGAACGAGAGGGTGGACTCGTGGCAAATTGATTAAATTACCGCGCGTTTTTTGCTACAGGACTTCAGCATGGGGCGTACGCCGCAGGAACTCCCCGCGGCCGGCTTCACCGTGCCAATCCTCACCAATGACAATGCTGTTGCCACGAAGCACCGTGCGCACCGGCCAGCCTTTTACCTCCATGCCTTCGTAGACGTTGTAATCGGTGTTCATGTGATGAGTTTTGGCAGAGATAGTGTGCGCTTTGTCGGGGTTCCACAAAATAATGTCAGCATCCGCACCAACAGAAATGGTGCCTTTGCGAGGGTAGAGGCCAAAGATTTTGGCCGGGTTAGTGGCCGTAATTTCCACAAAGCGATTGGCGTTGTACCGGCCCGCGTTGACCCCATTGTGCCACATCACCGGCATGCGGTCCTCGATGCCGGGCATGCCGTTGGGAATTTTGTCGAAACTGGGTTTGCCCAACTCCTTGCCCGGAATGCGGCCATTCACGCCCCCTTCAAACCAGAAGGGACAATGGTCTGTAGAGACGGCTTGCAGGGTGTTGTTAGCCAATGCTTTCCACAGTACCGGCGCATCCTTTGGCTGCCGAATGGGCGGCGAGCAGATAAACTTGGCTCCCTCATAATTGGGACGAGCCAAATCTTTTTCAAAGACAAACATATATTGGGTGCAGGTTTCGCCCATCACCGGGAAGCCTTTCTCCCGGCCCAGGGCTAACTGCTCCACGGACTCTTCGCAGGTCATGTGCACCACGTAAAGCGGCGCGCCGGCAATCCCGGCCAGGGCGACTGCCCGCCCGGTAGCCTCGGCCTCAACCATCGCCGGTTGGGCCACAGCGTGATATTTTGGCTCGGTTTTGCCTTCGGCCAGCAGCTTGTTTCGCCGTTCAACAATCACATCGCCATTTTCGGCGTGGACCATAATCAGCATACCATGTTCGGCGGCCACGGTCATGGCCCGGTAGAGGGTGGTGTCATCGACCTGAAACAGCCCTTTGTAGGCCATAAACAGCTTCAAGCTGGTGATTCCCTCCTCCACCATCGAAGGAATTTCCGCCATTACGTCATCACGCAGGTCGGTGATGGCCATGTGAAAGCCGTAGTCGATACAGGCTTTGGGGTCTGCTTTGGCGTGCCAGTCATTAACGCCTTCTTTCAGGGTGCCGCCCATCGGCTGAATCACAAAATCGATGTGAGTGGTGGTGCCCCCAAAAGCTGCCGCCCGGTGGCCGGTGAAAAAATCATCAGAGGAGACGGTGCCGCCAAACGGCAGCTCCAGGTGGGTATGCACATCAATGCCGCCCGGCAGCAACAACAGCCTCCCGGCATCAATCACCTCATGCCCACCCGCCGGGATATTTTGTCCCATCAAACTGATTTTTTCACCTTCAATGAGGACATCGGCCTTAAACGTGTCTCCTGCGGTTACAACTGTACCATTTTTAATTAAAGTACCCATCAGAAACTCCTTTGTTAATACAGTAGTCAGTCATCAGTAGCCAGATATTTTGTTGATCAGCGGCCTATCGTTAAATTCGTGATGACTTCTTTGAAAATAATTATTTGAGGCGGCAAGACAGCCATGGTACAAGGTAAATTTTCGGGTCATCGCGTCTGCGCCTCTTTGCGCCATTCCTGTTGCCGGCAGCGTGAGAAGTTTAGGGGTAGAAACAGAATCAGCCGTTCTTGTTAATTTCCGGGATGATGTATTTACCGTAAGCATCAATGGTTTCTTCTTCTTCGCCGCTCATCAGGTAGATGTTAAATTGGTCGACTCCGGCGATGTCCTGCAATTCTTTCAAGCGCCGGATGTGCTCTTCGGGCGGGCCGATGATACAGAAACGGTCAATAACTTCCTCCGAGACAAAATCCAGATATTCCGATTCTTTATCGGCGTGCTTGCGATAATTGTACCCCTTGCGATCTTTGATGTAGGCGGTCAGTTCATCGGGCAGGGTGCCATCATCGTAACGGGCCACCAGATCGGCCACATGATTGCCCACCATCGCCGGGAACCAGCGGGTTTGCCGGCGCCCTTTTTCCAGATTGTCAGAAACCCAGACCGGCGCTGCTGCCATGACTTGAATCGACTCCGGATCGCGCCCCGCCTCTTTGGCCCCTTCGTGAACGTGACTTATGCACCATTTTATCAGGTGAGGATCGGCAAACTGCATAATGATACCATCAGCGTAACTGCCGGCAGAGCGCAAAACTTTGGGGCCGTACCCGGCCACCCACAACGGCAAGTTACAAGGTCTGGCCCACTCAAAACTGGTGGGTACGTCGTTGTAATCAATTTCGCGCCCTTCAACCAGTTCCTTGATATTGAGGGTTGCTTCTTTTAGTTGCGCTATCGAAGTTGGTTTTTTCCCCAACACCCGCCGGGAGCTGTCGCCGCGGCCAATGCCCAACACCATGCGCGCCCCGGAAATTTCGTTCAGGCTGGCTAACAGGCTGGAGGTGACGGTAATGTCTCGCACCGCCGGATTGGTGACGCATGTGCCAAATTTTATACGGCTGGTGTGCCACGCCAGCAGCGAAAACACAGGATAGCAATCTTTCCACAATACGTGGGAATCAAAAATCCAGCAGTAGGTAAAGCCCCAATATTCGGCGCTTTTCACAATTTCAATGCTCCGTTGCGGAGAAAAATTTCCCTTAAACGTAAAGGCAAAATCCATGGTTTATCTCCTTTGAAAATGCCCCTCACCCCCCAACCCCCTCTCCCAAATTGGGAGAGGGGTGTCGCGTCAGCGACGGGGGTGAGGGCAATTTTTATTCTTGGTGGTGAGCCGTCAGGATCGTGA
>CAYWSS010000743.1:0-3072 GCA_964460505.1 uncultured Caldilineaceae bacterium
ATTTCTTCGACTCAGTGTAATTTCGACTCAGTGTAACTAAACGAATAAACGAATAGCGTGAATGGGCGAACACTTGCGCCGGACCCCTTGCGGGTCAGTGCAGGTGGAACACGAATTTTTTATTTGCAATATTCGTGTCATTCGTGATTAAAATCAGTGGGTTGGCGACAAGTATCCTTATTTCGGTATTGTTTCATTTGACCTGAAGTAGAGCAAGAGATTGGTAAACTTCTGAGTAACTACTTAGGCACACACCTTTGTAGCCGCTATAGTAGCGTCCTTTTGCCGTTTTTACCCCCCCTCAATCCCCCCCGATTCGGGGGGGAAGTTAAGTCCTCCCCCCGCCTGAGGGGGGAGTTAGAGGGGGGTAAGTAGTTACACTTCTGATTATTCATTACTCATTACTCATTGTTAATTTGCGGCTTGCTGCGGTTACGCATACGCCAGGCTTTCTCGAACGCTAACCTGCGTGGCATTACGAGCAGGCAACACCGAGGCTACGGTAGAAATGATAAAAATAACCAGCAGCCAGATGGCAACCGCCGTAAGATCAAATTTAAAATCCAGGTTGGCATCAAACATGGCCCGGCCTAATGCTCCAGCCAGCGGACCCCCAATGGCCAAGGCCAACGGAACGGCAATCAGCCAACTCATAACCCCTTGCAAAACGCCCTCCAAAACAAACATGCCCATAATTGTGGGGGTACGCGCGCCAATAGCTCTCATGACCCCAATTTCTCTAATGCGTTCCACTACACTGATAGAAAGCGATCCCATAAGGCCAATTCCACCCACCGCCGCCACAATAATTGCCACCCCCAGAAGCATTACAATAACAATGCTAAATGAATTTTCGGCATCTTGTTTGTCTTCCGGAGTAATGCCACTGGCAAATGCATTGATGTCCATCTGGCGATCTTCATACAAGGTTTTTAGCTGCTTACTGATGGCCTGGATATCTTCAGGATTGTCCGAGGTGGTGGCCACCAGCAAGCGCGATCCCTGATTGTGCTTTTTGGTGGCATTAAAAACGGCGTGCTGGGGCGCATAAATTGGATCGGCTTCAAAGCCGTCATTAAAGATGGTTTGAAATATCCCCACAATCTCCCACTCGTGGTTGCCTAATTCGCCCAGATCAAGGGTAACAACCTCGCCTGTTTTCATGTCGTTATCGTCGGCCATATTTTGGCTAATGACAATTTGTCTGTCATCTCCCGGTTGCAGCCAGCGCCCTTTAAGAATCAGGGGGCGATACATATTGCTGCCCAGAGGAACCCCGTTTATCTGCGAGCCTACGCCCGCTTCTTTGGTTCGCTGCCCCTGACGCAACACTGAGGCCGGCTGGGTAAACCAGACTTCGGCCTTGCTGACACCTTCTACGGATTGGGCCATTTTTACGACCCGGTCTATCCGCTGTTTGTCATCAAAGCCAATCCGAACGTTGTAGCCCCGCCGGCCAATATCGTTATCCAACGAGAAGGATAGCGATGCGGACAGACTCATTACAACCAGGTACATGGTCCCGGCCACAACCAGGACCATCTGGGTTAAGATCAGCCGCCCTTTGCGGCGAAACATATTGCCCAAAGCAATAGCATACGGCGAAGATAGAAATTTTTGTCCAACGTGTTCAATCATTCGATCCAGGCGGTTTGTGCCAAATTTGCCCCCGCCCAGGCCGTAACTGGCTATTGCCTCGCGCACAGTAATGGTTGCACCGCTCAACACGGGCCACAGCGCCGCCAGCAACGGGATAATAATTGCGGCAATTACCTGCAACACTACGGCGCGGGAAGATATCTGGAACAGCTCGTAATCAATGTTGAACAGGTTTAAAAACCATTTGCTCATTCCATACGCCACATAAGCGCCCAACGGTAAAGAGATAAGCAGCGCCAGCAACCCATAAACCAGCACACCGGTTAGATAAATTTTTACAATGGTGCCGGTTCTGCCGCCAATCGCTTTTATCATCCCAATCTGGTCTGTTTGCTGCGTAATGAGCGCCGTAAGCGTATTGATAACCAAAATCACGCTCATCACCAGTGAAACAACCGCCAGAATTTGCAGCACCAGATTAAAGCCCTCCACAAACATTCGGCCCCAGTGCTCTTCGGGGTTCTGGAAAAAGGTAATGGCCACCCCAATATCCTCTTTTGCCAACCGGCTCTTAATTTTCGAAGCCACCTCTTTGGCCAGTTCAAGGCTATAGGGGGTGACTCTGATGCGGAGATTGCTAAACTGCCCCTGGGGCACGTTAAACCGCTCTATTCCCCTGGAATCGATTAAAAACACGGCGTCGCCGCCAAATTGAGGAGGTTCAACAAACGGATGCCGAATCTTTCCGGAAACAGTCAGGGGGCGATCAGTTTTGTCGAGTTCAAAAATAACTTCATCGCCAATTTCAATGCCATAATGTTGGCTGGACAGGCGTTCGATGCTGATATTATTTTTTTCCGGCCAATTCCCTTCTTTGAGTTGCAAAATATCATACTTTTGGTCGTCAAAGTCATCCCGCATTTCCAGAATACCGGTCTGCCATTCACCCTCTGGCGAGGTTTTGTACCGGGCGGAAACTGAATTTAATAATTCAATATCTTCAACGCCATCGATGCTTTTCAGGCGGGTAGCAGTGGTCCGGTCTATCCGGTCAACCAGAAACATGTTGATATGAGAAGGTTTCACCGCCTGGTGAGCATTATCCATGCCGGACATCAACTGGTCTACCATGCCAAAAATAGCGCCAATAGCAAAGACCCCCACCGCAATGCTCAACACAGCCAGGATGGTTCTAACTTTGTTGTCCCACAAATCGGACCAGACTTTATGCCAGATTACATTCATTTTGCTTTTCCTATTTGAATTTGCTAATTGATATTCTAACGTAGCAGAGGTTGATTGTCATCCATCCAAAGGTGCATTTTGGGTAAGGGGGGGTTGATTTTTGTTTCTGAAAGTGGAATGAGGCCGGCCGGTTTAATTTGGAAAAAGTAGAAAAATCGTACAGATTCAGTAACCCCGGTGCTGTGGCCGGTCTCCGGCCGAGCCACCCAAGCGGGCGCGGTCAAGAGA
>CAYWSS010000744.1:0-3068 GCA_964460505.1 uncultured Caldilineaceae bacterium
TACGTTGGCCCCCACGATGACGGCGGCTGGACCCAGGCGCACGATGTCGGTCGTGAATATGTGGAAAACAATGTAGACGACGTGCACACCGCCTATGTTGAGCTGGTAGCCGAAGGGGCCGACGCCGAGCAGGTCATTCGCTCACTGGCCCGCAAAGGATTTGATGTTATCTTTACCACCTCCTTTGGCTACATGGACGGCTCTGAAATTGTGGCCGATGAATTCCCGGATGTTGATATTGTTCACCTGACCGGCTTTAAAGCCAATGGCGAAAACTTTGGCAACCTGATGGGCGCTATGGAAGATATAAAATACCTGGCCGGTATGCTGGCCGGGTCTCGTGCCAAAACGGACGGCAATCCCAAACTGGGGTATATCGCCACCTTCCCCATTCCCGAAGAATTGCGTTTGGGCAATGCTTTCTCTCTGGGGGTTCAGCAAACCTGTCCCGAATGTACCGTAGATGTGCGCTGGATCTTTACCTGGCACGATCCTATTCTGGAAAAAGAAGCAGCTTCCTCGCTGTTTGATGGCGGCGCCCAGGTGGTGATGACCGGGGCCGACACCCCCGCCCCCGCCGAAGCTGCTCCCGACGGCAAATGGGGGATTACCTATGACTATTCCGGCAACTGCACCAGCGACAACTGCCTTACCTCCATGTACTGGAACTGGGGCCCGGAATACGCCCGCATTGTCGAAGCCTCTCGCGAAGGCACCTGGAAAGGCGGCTGGGAATACTTTGACGCCGATACCGGCGCGCTGGGGCTGTACGGTTTTATGGACGGCGAAGAATTACGACCCGGCGCTGCTGACCTTCCCGAAGAAGATTTAACCTTGATCCGCAGCACGCTGGACAAAATGCTCAAAGGCGAATTTACCCGCTTTGACGTGTTTAAAGGCCCGATTAAAGATAATCAAGGTAACATGATTTTGGAAGATGGCGTCAGCCTGGAACAAGCCGACCTGGACGGCTTTAAACAATTTGGCAGCAATTGTGAAACCTGCATGTACTGGTGGAACGAAAACATCACCGCCGAATTGCCCGAACTTGAATAAGCTGCAAGTACAGGTTCAGTAAACCCGGGGCTGTGGCCGCGGTCTCTGACCGGGCCACCTAGCGGGCGCGGTCAGGAGACCGGCCCGAGCGTGATTCTGACGGGTTCACAGAACTTGTACAGCTGTAAAGCAGGCTCAGTGGATCCAGATTTGAGGAGTGAGGCATCCTCAGATGCCGAACGTTAGCCACATCTGACGCTACGCAGGCCGGCTCCTTGAAAATTGGATCCGCCGAGACTACTCTTGATGAGGCAGCTTACATTGAGCTGCCTCATCAACACCCTCCTTTTTCCTGTTACAAAAACAGGAGGGTGACAAGTCAACAAAGGGGCAAAGGTTCACCCTTTTTGCTTTGCGCCTTCGCTCACGGGTTATCAATTACTGCTCCACAAAACGGTTTTCACCGAAAAATAAAGGACATCTCTATGACAGAAACGCCCTATGCAGTAGAAATGCAGGACATTGTCATTCGCTTTCCCGGCGTGCTGGCCAATGACCACGTAAATTTAACCTTGAAACAGGGTGAAATTCACGCGCTATTGGGTGAAAACGGGGCCGGGAAAAGCACGTTGATGAACTCGCTGGCCGGGCTTTACAAACCCTCATCCGGCATCATCAAAATCTACGGCGAACCTGTCAGCTTCAGTTCGCCCAAAGCGGCCATCACCAAAGGTATTGGCATGGTTCACCAGCACTTTATGCTGGTTCCCACCCAAACCGTCACCGAAAATATTCTCCTGGGGTTGGACGAACCCCGCTTTTTTATGAAGCTGTCCGACTACGACAAAAAAATCCTGGAGTTGCAGGAACAGTTTGGGTTGCGGGTTGACCCCACGGCCAAAATCTGGCAGCTCTCCGTGGGCGAGCAGCAGCGCGTTGAAATCTTGAAAACGCTCTATCGCGGGGCAAAAATCCTGATTATGGATGAACCAACGGCGGTGCTGGCCCCTCAGGAAATTGATGAACTGATGGGCACCATGCGCGCGATGGTGGCCCAGAGCAAATCCATCATCTTTATCAGCCACAAGCTGCACGAGGTGGCCGCTGTAGCCGACCGCATCACCGTGTTGCGCAAAGGCAAAGTTACCGCCGAAGGGCGCAGCATGGAAGGCGTAGATAAAGGTGAATTGGCCCGGCTGATGGTGGGCCGCGATGTTGTGTTTACGGTCAGCAAAAAACCGCAGGAAGCCGGAAATGTGGTATTGAGCGTGGATAATGTTCGCTGCGAAAACGACAAAGGCGTGCCGGCCCTCAGAGGCCTGTCGCTTGAAATCAGGGCCGGTGAAATTCTGGGTATTGCCGGGGTAGCCGGCAACGGCCAGAGCGAATTGGCCGAGGTGATTACCGGCTTGCGGCCGTGCGAGGGCAGCATAAAAATCAACGACACAGAAGTGGCCAACCAGCCGCCCATCACGGCCATTCAAAGCGGCGTCTCTCACGTGCCGGAAGACAGAAACAGGGTGGGCAGCGCGCCCAATATGTCTATTACCGAAAATACCATTATGAAAAACTATCGCTCCGACCCGATTGGCAATGGCTGGAGCATTAACTTTTCTGTGGCCCGGGAACGCGCCCGAGAGCTAAAAGACACGTACGATATTTTAGCGCCCGGCGTAAGAACGATGGCCCGCAAACTTTCCGGGGGAAACCTGCAAAAGGTAATTCTGGCCCGGGAAATTTCATCCCAACCCCAGATGATGGTGGCTGTTCAGCCAACGCGCGGGCTGGATGTGGGGGCCATCGAGTCGATTCAGCGGCTGCTGCTGGAGCAACGCGAGGCCGGCACCGCAATTTTGCTGATGTCCGAAGAGTTGGAAGAGCTGCTGTCGCTGAGTGACCGTATTGCGGTTATTTTTGACGGCAAAATTATGGGCACAATGAAAGCCGAAGAGGCCGATATTAGCGAAATTGGCCTGATGATGACCGGCAGCACCAAACAGGAGCCAGCAGCCAGGAGCTAGCAGCTTGTCGGAGAAGTCCAGAAGCCTCCCATGTATCACCTCTATGAGGCA
>CAYWSS010000745.1:0-3061 GCA_964460505.1 uncultured Caldilineaceae bacterium
AAAGGACGCTACTATAGCGGCTACAAAGGTGTGTGCCTAAGTAGTTACAAAAAAAAAGAAAAAATCCTGAAAATCTTGTCGTAGGTCCTGCCCGAAAATGAAGTGTGGCTCTTTAGGAATTGCCGTAGCATACCCCAATATGTAGTGGCGCACCCTTGTGGTCGCCCAAGGCAGGCACAAGACCTGCCGCTACACCACGGAAAATACCAAAGACCCTGAAGTGTTTATGCCTCTATTTTTTTAGAACTGAACAGCTCTGGGCGAGCGGGGGAAATTTTCAACCTTGCAAACCAAAAAACGCCTTGACCCAATCAGGGCCAAAGCTTACCGTGAATTAACAATATACGCAGTAAATCCAATCTTTGTCGTACGCTCGTAATTTACCCCCCTCAGGAGGAGGGAAGTTTAGTCCTTCCCCTCAAGAGGGGGAGTTATAGTTTTTCAGAAAATGATTTTGACTCGTAGCCGCCGCATCCCTATGCGGTGGCGGGTCGGGCATAGGGATGCCCACCCTACGGATACAAAATGTTTATCTGAACATCTATAGAGGGGTAAATTTGGATCCACTGAGTATTAATCAACCTCCTCAAATTCTTCGCTCACCTTTTCCATTTCCTTGCTGACGTTTTTTATGGGGGAAATGCGGTTCATAATCAGGGGCAGAAACAGGCTGGCAATGGCCGCCAGCCATAAACCAATGGCAATGGGGCTGGAGAACAGGTAAGTCCAGTCACCATCGCTCAGTGACATGGCTCGCCGCAGGTTGTTTTCCATAAGCGGCCCCAACACCAGCCCCAAAATTACCGAAGCCAGCGGGAAGCCGGTCTTGCGCAGCAGAAACCCAAAAATACCAAAGCCGGCCATCAGCAGAATATCAAAGGGGCTGTTATTTACCGAATACACTGCCACAAAGCTGACCGCTACCACCGCCGGTAACAAGAACCACTGCGGCACCCGTAAAATACGCACAAAAATGCCAACCAGCGGCAAGTTGAGAATGAGCAGCAGAATGTTGCCTACGTACATTGAGGCAACCAAACTCCAGAACACATTGGGGTTGTTGGCAATAAAGAGCGGGCCGGGGGTAATGTTCATCCCCAGCAGGGCGCCCAGCATTACCGCGGTGGTTTCGCTGCCGGGCACGCCCAGAGTTAGCAGTGGAATCATAGCGCCGTTGGCCGAAGCATTGTTGGCCGCCTCTGGCGCGGCTACCCCCCGGATATCACCTTTGCCAAAGGTGCCCTCGCGGTCTACCAGACGCTTTTCTGTGGTGTAGGCCACAAATGAGGCAATGGTGCCGCCCGCACCGGGTAACACCCCCACAAAAAAGCCCATCACTGCCCCGCGAACCATTGTCCAAAACGAAGCGGCAAATTCCTTGGTGGTAATCATTACCCGCCCCAGTTTGGTGACCAGTTCCTGAGTTTGACCAACCTTTCCGGCAAAGCGCAGGATTTCGTTGATGGCAAAAAAGCCGATGACCACCACTACAAAATCCAGACCGTCCAACAATTTGAGTTGGCCAAAGGTATAACGATCCACGGCGGTTACCGGGTCGAGGCCCACTGTGGCCAGCATCAAACCAATGACAGTAGCAATCAGTCCTTTGATCAGGTTGCTGCCCGATAAACTGGACAGGGTAGAAAAGGCGAAGACCATCAAAGCAAAGTACTCTGCCGGCCCAAAGCGAATGGCCCATTTAGACAGGACCGGGGCAAACAGCATCAAGGCCACCACCGACACCGTACCGCCAAAAAACGAGGCAATGGCCGACATCGCCAGGGCCGGCCCGGCCCGGCCTTTGCGCGTCATGGCGTTGCCTTCCAGAGCCGTTACAACCGCAGACGAGGTGCCGGGCACGTTAAGCAAAATGGCGCTGATAGAGTTGCCGTACTGGGAGCCGTAGTAGATACCGGCAAACATAATAATTGATGATTCTGGCGGCAGGCCCAGCGCAAAGGTGAGGGGAATCAACACCACAATCCCGTTAACCGGGCCGATGCCGGGCAGCATTCCCACCGCCGTGCCGATAAACACCCCGGCAAAGGCTATCATAATGTTAAAGGGGGTCAGGGCGATGGCAAAACCTTCCATCAAAAAATTGAGTATGTCCATAAAACTCTACCCCAACAATCCGCGGAAAATTTGGCCGGTCGGCAGGCTCAAGTCCAACACGTAATCGAACAGGCCATACAAGAGCAGGCTAAACACAAATGAGCCGATGATGGCCTTTACCAGCGGCCCCCGAAAAATCAGCGCCAGCGCCACCATTTCCAGCGTTGTGGCCGGCACAAAGCCGATGGGCACCATTAGATAGGCGTAGCCGATAAAAGTGAGGGTGATCATCCCCATCCGCAGCCAGGTATCGGCTGCCGGCCAGTCAGGGTTGGGATCCGGGCGCACAATGAGGTATATGCTGAGCAAGCCCATCAGAAAAGCCAATATCAATGGAAAGGCTTTGGGGCCAACCGGGTCGGTCATAAAGCCAACCTTAAAGTTGGTGGTTTGGTAGCTGTACCAGACGGCAAACAACAACAAGAATACACCGGTAGCCCGGTCAGTTAAATTTTTGGTCATATGTCAACCCCTTTAGGAATGAGAATTAATTAACTTGCCCATTTCCTCGTATTGCGTATAATTTTGCGGCTCTCTGGTAGTTTGCAGGATCGCGCTATAAAAAACGTATTATCTGCCACGAATTACACTAATTTTACTAATTTTTTATTTTTTTCGTGTTAATTCGTGCAATTCGTGGCAAATTCTTTACTTTGATCCTGCGAAATCCTGTAGAGCCAATTTTGCTCTTTACGGAGTACGCAATACGCAATATGTGGCCGGCTCTAATTGGGTAAGTTATTTACGCACCGTTCCTTAGTCATTAAAAACAAGGGTTGGCAGGCTGATTAAAACCTGCCAACCCTGATACAAAAGATTTACTCAATTAAACCCAGGTCTTTACTGAGTTGCCGGAAGTTGACAACCTGGTCTCTAATGAAGGTTTCAAATTCCGGCCCGGCCAGGAAGAACTGGTCCAGCCCGCCCTGGTCCCGCGCCTCGGCCC
>CAYWSS010000746.1:0-1359 GCA_964460505.1 uncultured Caldilineaceae bacterium
CGGCGGCGAAACCAACTACATCATGGCGACTGTCACGCTGTACGTATCGATATTTAACTTGTTCACCAGTTTGTTACACCTGCTGGGATTTATGAATGGGGATGATTGAGCGAAGGCCATGGATGCCAGATTGATTACCGTATTGAAATTAATCTGGGGGATAAGTTGGCGTCCCCAAGGCCGGAAGACAGGTACGCAATCTTGACAAGAGCGGTGAGCTTCTGACGGAAACGGGGAGAATAGTGTGCTGGCATTATGTCATCTGGGTGTAGCGGCTGTCGCTGCATGACAGCATTATTTGATCCACAGGGTGATAGGGGTCACAATCCGCTCATGGCTAGGCGCCAAGAGCCACACAGTGGCAGATTTGTGAACTATTTTTGTTCCTCTAGAGACAAATACAATAGGATCGAGATTACCGAATAAAGTCGTCCCTGCGCGCCGAACCGGCCGCCGTATGGGGTACTTGCTGTGGTAACCCGCAGCTAGGCCGCAGGGTCGCTTCTCTAATGAAAGCTCCAGCAGTTGCCTGGGGCTTTTTTAGTTCGGGAAACGCCAGATGTCATTGATCTTGGGGGAAAGCAAATTCGACCAACGGTCCCCGAAAGTCCTGTTGGGGTTGTACTTCCGGGCGATTGCTCCAACGCACATGTCGGCGAGTTGAATCAATCGGTCGTTCTTTGAGTTCACCATCCGGATATGTCTGATCTTGCCTGGTCCAAGTTCGCGACGGAGATACGTATTCAAGGATTTCTTAAATTTGCGATCACCGCTTCCATCAATTCTTACCCGAGCATCAACCAGGATGTCGTTATCGTGCTTCATCAATTGCCGCACAAAATAATTGTAAAACTGGTCTGAATTGCTGCGTAAGTGCCTGCTCTCCAATTTTTGCTTGTTAACCACGAGCGCTCTAACCAGAAAATCGTGTTTGATGACACTTTTGAAAAAAGCATCGCGGACTGTAGGCTGGCATTTGGAAAACTTGAACTCCGGTTTCTGCCCAACAGAAATAGCAGTCTCATCAATCGTTTGAGCAGTTAATAGAGCTTCCGCGTCACTCTTGAAAACCACCATAGCCACACAAAAATGAGGATTCGAGCCCTTGGAAAACTTGAATCCCGCACATCCACTTTCGTCAATAAATACCAGCATTGTGCAAGAAAGAATAACCGATATTCCAACCGCTTATCCGAGCGCTTCCAGACCTTTTTGCGCGACCAGATTCAAGAGCTTCAATGACGGCCCGTTGGGCTTTTTCTGACCCTGCTCCCATTTTTGTACCGTGGAGGGGCTGGTGTTCAAGTAGGCAGCGAACACTGCCTGGCTGGCTTTGTTCCGGGTGCGCAGCCGTTTGAT
>CAYWSS010000746.1:1459-3055 GCA_964460505.1 uncultured Caldilineaceae bacterium
GCCGTTTGATGTACGGCATCCAGAATTTTTTTAGCCATCGTCCTCTACCTCGATTAACTCACCGACCTTAACTGCTTTTGCCAAAGCCGGCTTCGTATAATTCAACAACTCACCAGCCAACAGCTTCAACGCTTTCAGTTCTTTGTCACTGATGTTGGCCCGTTCGCTTTTCGCAAAGCCGTAGATGAAGAACGCCTTGTCACCTTGCCGGAAGGCCACCAGCGTCCGGGTGCTGCCGCGTTTGCCTTTGCCGGACAACGCGACGCGCTTTTTGACCACCTGACCACCGAGTTCGTCATCGACCAGGCCTTGCTCCATCTCAGCCACCGCCGTAGTCAGGGTCTCGCCCCCCGGCACATCCTCCGCTACCGCCCCGCTCCACACAACGGCGGAAAGCCGGCAAATGATTTTCCTGTGAAGCGCGCTGCAGTTGCCGGAATACGGATTGCACATCAGAATAGCCACGCGTCATCTCAAGCAGTCGGTTGTGACGCGAGCTTTATATTCATCGTCGATAGCCTCGTTAAGCGCCTGTTGTAATTGATCTTTGTTCATCATCCTGTTTAAAACTTAAACCTTGCCATTGCGTAAGCATCAACGAACTCCCCGTCTCGAAAGGCGAACTTGCGAAACCTGCCCTCGATTTTAAACCCGGCCCGCTCATACAACCTGATAGCCGGCTCATTGTCGGTAAAGACCGTCAATTCCAATCGTGTCAGATTCAGCCACCGATCTGCCAAATTGATCGCTGCCTTCATGAGGGCAGAACCAACACCCTGCCCCTGCCATTGATCATGAATTGCGATTCCGAGTTCACCGACATGCCTGCGGCGTAGCGAATGAGTGCAGACCGACAGGCCCAAACTGCCCACCGCCTTACAATCCACACACGCGACCAGCCAGAACGCACTGTCCGGACGCTCGGCCAGCCGTTTTTTCCACCGTTCGACAGAGGGAAATGGAAGCTGAAGAGTGCCCCAAATTGCCCTTGGCTGCCCATGAATGTGCTGGAGCGCCCGAAAATCTTCCGGCTCACAACTTCGAATTTCAATTTGCTGGTGCTTCATAGCAAAAAACCCTGGTTAAAGCGACTGCCTTCCAGGGTTTCTTGGATAAGCAGTCGCCGACTGGTGACTGCCTGAATACGCGCACGCTTAGGCAGCCCAACTCCGGTGGTTGGTCACATGCATAAGAATGTCACGATTTATTAACATGTAAATAATATTAGTGATCTCAGGCAGGAGTTGCAACTCACGTATTGCCACTCCTGGAAATTTATCCGCTGCCAGCCCCGGAAACCGGGGATAATTCCGGGGACAGTTTACTTATCTGCAGACTGATTATCTTTTGCACTGCTAATAAGTAAACTGTCCCCGGAATTAGACTCATACAAAGAAAAAGGGCTCAGGTGTTTCCGCCTAAGCCCTTGCGGTCTATGGCGTCCCCAAGGGGGTTCGAACCCCTGTTGCCGCCGTGAAAGGGCGGAGTCCTGGACCACTAGACGATGGGGACATTATGTAATTGCCGGAGCCGTTGCAGAAATTGGTGGAGCTAGGCGGGATCGAACCGCCGACCTCTTGCATGCCATGCAAGCGC
>CAYWSS010000747.1:0-3053 GCA_964460505.1 uncultured Caldilineaceae bacterium
CAAAATTATGTGAGCTCTCTGTCCAGTGGTCTCTCACTTGATGTGTAACCGCATTATGTGGCTACATTGAAACAAGGCCAAAAAAAGAGCGGCGATTTCAGAAATCGCCGCTCTGCGTGTTACTGGTCGTTGAGTGGTGGTGTTTCATCCTGAAACTGGCTTTCGCTGAAAATCACCCGGCGAGTCAGCATGTACCAATCAGATACAGTCTTAAAGCGGTCGCCGGGATTAATCATCGGTGAAATTTGAACGTTGAAAATTTCATTGCTGACCCCGTAGGTGTAAACGGGGTGAGACAGAATCAGGGCCGGCACTTCTTCGGCAAAAATTCGCTGAAATTCAAAATAATAATCGTTACGGCGGCCCCGGTCGGTAATGGTGCGGGCGGCTTCCAGTAGTTTTGATGCCGCTGTGTTATCCCATCCGGAATAATTTTGGCCCCCTTCAATTTGGGTTTGATGCCAAAACGGGTAAGGGTCGGGGTCACCTGCCAGAAGTATTTCTGCCAGGGCGGCCTGAAAATCATGATTAGTCAACCGTTCGCCCAACCCGGCCCCCACAATTTCCACCGTCGATGAAATACCCACCCGATGCCACTGTTCACTCACTACCTCGGCCATATTTATTTTGGCCGGCTCCTCGCTGCTCAACAAGCTGAAGGCTAAGGGCATACCATCTTTATCCCGAATACCGTCGCCGTCTGAATCAATCCAGCCGGCTGCGTCCAACATTAGAGCCGCCCGGCCGGGGTCAAATTGAAAAGTTTCCTGAGCCGGATTGTACGCCCAACTCCAGGGAAGAATAGGCCCGGTGGCTGCCAGCCCCTGTCCATTCAATGCTGTCTCAATAATTTCCTGGCGGTCCAGCGCAGACAGCAGGGCTTGCCGCACCTCTTTTTCCTGAAAGAAGGGCGCTTGTTCCGGGTTTTGCTGGTTGAGAAAGATAATGTCATATCCGGAAAGCCGGCCGGTGTACAAATTGAGCGAGTCGTAATTTTTTATGCCGGGAATTGCCTGGGGCGGAATGTAACTAATGCCCTCCACATCCCCTTTTCTATAAGCAGTTAATGTTTCCTGATAGTTGGGATAAAACCTAAATTCCATTGCGCCCAGCTTGGGTTTTGGCCCATCGTAAAGCGGGTTTACGGACAGCCGCGCAAATTGAGCGTTGACCTCATCCAGCTTAAACGGCCCGGTGCCCACCGGGTTAAGATTAAAGGAATGGTTGAGCAGGTCACGAGCAGGCATTTCTGCCAGAATATGTTCCGGCAAAATACCGATAGCAGTAAATTGGGCAAAGGCGGGGAATGCTTCCGGCAAAATAAAGCGAACGGTGTAATTGTCCAGCTTTTCTACGGTTATAGTTTGCCACAACTGACCGAGGTACGGCGGCCCGGGAAACTCCGGGTCTTGCATCAGGTTGATGGTAAAAATCACATCATCGGCATCAAACGGCTGGCCGTCTTGCCAGCGAACGCCGCGCCGCAATTTAAAAACATAAACCAACTGGTCGTCGCTCACCTGCCAGCTTTGAGCCAGGTCCGGCTCAAGATTTCCCTCACCATCAATTTTTATTAACCCGTTAAAAATCAGGGCGCTCAGGTCCTGGTCCACCTGATTGTATGCCGCCAGAAGGGGATTAATAAATTGAGGCGTTCCGGCAACAGCCTCAGTATAAATGCCACCCACATCGGGGATGGTTATTGTTTTTCTAGAAAACGACAAAAAGCCGAGAAAAGCCATAACCAGGGCGATACCGGTTAAGGTCAAAATGGCTTGCCAGCGAATATACCGTCCCAAAAAATTTGTCCTTTAGTCAACAAAATGCACAACAGTTGTAGCCCTGTTGTGCATTAGAAATTTCTTTGCGGCTTGGAAAAATTCAATCAGGCAAATTTAAAAACTTGACAGGCTGACAGAGACAAGCGCCATAAAGAAAAAGCCAACTGACAGCCCGATGGTGGCCTGATACATTGTTTTTTCAATGCCACGGCGGGTGCGGTAAACTCCCCCATCGCCCCCAAAAATACCGCCCAGTCCGGCGCCTTTGGCTTGCAGCAAAACCAGAGTGATAATGGTAATGGAGAGTATAATCTGAATAATTTGAAAAGCTACTACCATGAACTTACTCCTGTCCAAAAAACGTAAAGTTAACTTTACAACTTGAATTACAAGGGGATAATTATAAGTCGGAGTGGAAAATTAAACAAACTGGTTTCCATAATTTTCAATATCCAAGGTCAGGTTGTGGTATAATTCTGTCAACATAATCCATTTTACACCTGACCACCGGCATCTGACAACTGTTTTATACAAGAAGACAGGTAATGTTGGTAGTCAGCCTCGCAGTGATAGCAAAGTGGCGTTAAGGCGGAGGCGGCACTTCACTGCGTTGTGTGCCTGACTACGAACATATTATACAAGGAGACCCAACATGACAGGAACAATTGAACAATCTTTACCCTGGCCAAATGCTAAAAATCAAGATGCGGCAGCAGAAACAACACCCGGTGGCCGTGAGGCTGTCCCATGGGTGGTTATTGCCAAAAACCTCAATCCCGGCGAAGCAACGGTGATTAAGGGGCGATTGGAGAGTCTGGAAATCCCGGCGCTTCTTCAGCAGGAAGCAGTCGGTTCTGTATTGGGGCTAACGGTTGGCCCACTGGGGTCGGCCAAGCTGCTGGTGCCGGAGCCTGTTGCAGAGAAAGCGCTGTCTATTTTGGCAGAAACTTTTGAAGACGAAATTTGGGAGGAGGTGGACAGCGAGGAATCGGACAATTACGCCGAAGGATAGCGCTCCAACCGGCGTATAAAAAATTAGAGTAACTCAAGTGGTGGAGATTGATGATGACAGTTAATACAAAGTTGCATGTACTTTTGTTGGTAACAATTCTGCTAACAATTGGGTACATTTCGTCCGCGTTAGCGCAAAGTGAAACCGGCCAGCTCTACATTGTGCAGCGCGATGATACCTTGTGGAAATTGGCCGAGAAATATCTTGGCAGCGGAAATCGATACGATGAAATTATTGTCGCCACCCAGGCAAAAAACGGG
>CAYWSS010000748.1:0-3042 GCA_964460505.1 uncultured Caldilineaceae bacterium
AACGGCAAAAGGACGCTACTATAGCGGCTACAAAGGTGTGTGCCCAAGTAGTTACCGTGGAACAAGCTAATAGCTTGTTCCACGACGATTTTCATTGTCGTTGCTGTGCCGAAGGAACTGTCACACTCCCTTCTAAATTACGGCTCTACAGGATTTCGCAGGGTCAAAGTAAAGAATTTACCACGAATTGCACGAATTAACACGAAAAAATAAAAAATCAGTGAAATTAGTGTAATTCGTGGCAGATAACACGTTTTTTATAGAGCGATCCTGCAAACTACCAGAGAGCCTAAATTACGTCAATTATTCCGGCACAACAATCGGCAACACCGAGGGCAGTACTTTTACCGTAACCGGCGTACGCCCAAGATACTCGCCGTCCGACCACACCGGCTGATCCGGGTCGGTGTCGATGGTAATTTCACGACACTGCCGGTAATATTTTCTGGATTTTTCGGTGTTAAGATTCATAAAACGGTCAGCGGCGGCAGAAATGGTTTCCAGGTTGACTGAGTCCAGTACAAAAGCATCCAACAGGCCATCGTCAATGGCATACTTACGGGTAATACTGAAACCGGTTCCCATCATCCCGGAGTTAACCACGTACAGTTTAACCGCGGCAAATTCGTAATATTCGCCATCAATGGTAATTTTGTAATTCACCTGGGCTGCGCTCATGGTGCGCTGAACGATTGAAACGGCATAGGCCAACACCCCGTATCTATTCTTCATTTCCCGGCTGGTTTGTTCCTCCGGCTCAATGCCCACGTACAGCCGCTGAATAAAATATTGATCGCCCGCTTGCGCCACGTCTATTTTTTGCACTTTGGGGCTGGTACACAACACTTCCACCGCCGGCCTGAGCAATTTTGGGATGCCCATCTCCCGGGCAAAACCGTTGCCGGTACCTCCCGGCAAAATACCCATCAGCGCTTTGCCCCCGCTGCTTAACACGGCGTTGGCAATTTCGTGCTGGGTGCCATCGCCGCCGTAGCCAACCACCACACCCGCGCCGCCGGCAATGGCTGCCTTGGCTTGCTCTGTGGCATCGCCATATTTTTTGGTAATGCTCACATCCCAATCAACCTTGTATTGATAAAATACGTGGTTGAGCGTATTGATAATTGGCTCATCTTTGCCGGAAGCCGGGTTGATGACCACGTGGATTTTTTTGTGGGGCGCTGACGACATCTACAAACTCCTCATACTATTCTACTTCCACTTCAGTCTGAGGCTCCGGCGCAATTTCTTTGGGGGCCAGCAAGTTTCGCCCGCTAAAATAGTAGTAGGCATGAACAAACAGACTGACCTGCGACAAAACAACCCACAACAAAACAATGGTGATGGTAATCGATATCCAGTCGATCCAAACGGGAATCTGTTGCTGTAATTGATCGGTGCGGGCTTTGGCCAGGGCAATTTGCACGCTCAGCCCGGTCGCTCCAGCCCGCAACCGCCCCAGCCCCGCATCAAGACGGTTGACAGGCCGGGTCAAGCGGTCAACCGTGTTTGATACGGTTTCGGCTTTTTGTTCCCGAAGGTTGACCCGAAGCTCCTGCATCGATTTCCGCGTTTCTGCAACCGATTCGGACACTTCCTGGAGTTTGGCTAATTCCGGGACCGGCACCGACACCATAGGGATGGAGTTAAGCGCTTCCAGCGTATCGTGAATGGAGACGGCCGCCTCACGCACGCCGGTTACGGTCTGGCGCAGATTGGCAATAGCCGGCTCCAGGTCAATATCCAGCCGTTCCTTGATGGCATCCAGCACAATTGTATTTTCGGTCACTTCATCGCCCAGCTCCCGGATTTTCTCTTCGAGGCCGGTTAATTTTTCCCGGGAATTGATCAGGCGGGTATCGACCTTTTTCAATCCTGTGTCAAAGCGCTCATAAGCCCGGTCGATGGGTACAAATATGTTGAGCAAATTCTCGGTAAGCGGGGTATTGATGGCCCAGGCGCCAATGATTCCGGCAATACTGCCGGCCATCAGCACCACACTGATAACCATAACTACAACAGCGAGGATACGTTTGAACATGCAGGTTTGCCTTTCGTTTGCTAATGTTGCAAAAAACTCAAATTTGAAACTGCGCTGAGTATCCCTTTACACCTAACCTCTTAGATTTCCCCGGTTTGGGGCGGCTCACGTCCCGTTTGCTGCTTCTGCTTCCACCAGTTTTCTCTTGGGCAGCCACAGCGCCAGGATCAGCGCCATCAGAGCAAAGTAAGCCAGCAAACCTACTCCAGACTTAAAAGCCTGGGTTCTGGAAAAGCCGTAAATATTCAATAATTCGTCCGAAAGGGTTTCATTTGCGCTGGCGGCGGCCAGGCCTTCTTCAAGCTGGGTGTTCGATACGAGCTGCACGCCTTCTTCAACAGCGACAGTTAACGGTGCTTTTACTTCCTGGGGGATAACGGTGCTGTCATTTATTTTATTTTGTATACCAAGGGTGAGCGTCCCCAGCATAATTGTGCCAATCAGGGCCACGCCAATGGCATTGCCAAGCTGCTCGAACGTGCTGTTCAGCCCGGCAGCTTCTGCGGTTTTTTCTGCTGACACTGACGACAAGACCAGGTTCAACAACTGCGAGGCAATCAGCCCCAGGCCCAAACCAAACACCGCGCCCAGCACCAGATCCTGCGGGCCGGCATCCGGTTGAATGGAGGCGCCAATGGAGCCGAGACCGGCAATGGCCAATACGAAACCAACAATGATAATCCGTTTAGCCGGAAATCGGGCAGAGAGCCTGGCCCCCACAATGGCCATCACCAACAAACTCAGGGAGAAAGGCATCAGGGCCAGGCCGGTTTGCATGGCGCTGTAGTTGAAGCTTAATTGCAACAGCAGCGGCACAATGTAAAGAAAACCGGCCGTAATTCCCATTTGCACAAAGCGCACCGCAATACCGGGTTTCAGGCCGGGCGATTCAAAGATTGAGGGTTTGAACAGGCCGTCGCCGTCGCGCTCCTCGAGCCCGCGGTCCCCGTGAAAAAGCAACACGATCACTATAACACCAAATACAGCCATGACGAATTTGA
>CAYWSS010000749.1:0-3037 GCA_964460505.1 uncultured Caldilineaceae bacterium
TTGCCCTCAAGTTACCCTGATTATAAACTTGATGCGTATGGGGTTGGGGAGGGGGTTATTTTCAAAGGAGCGTGTAATGAAAAACAAATTCTTATCGCAAGGAATAACCACATTTATCATCATCTGGTTAGGACAAACCCTCTCCCTGATTGGCTCGGGATTAACCGGCTTTGCGCTGGGCTTGTGGGTTTTTCAAACCACCGGCTCGGCCATGCAATTTGCCTTGATTGCTTTGAGCTCAGTCATTCCACGGCTGGTTTTATCTCCGTTGGCGGGGGCATTGGTGGACCGCCGGGACCGGCGCCGGGCCATGATAATCAGCGATACGGGGGCCGGTATTGCCACCCTAATTGTGGCTCTGCTGTTTTTTACCGGGCAACTGGAAATCTGGCACATCTATCTGGCCACTGCCGCCACTGCCGCCTGCGGGACATTGCAGTTTCCGGCCTATGCGGCCATAACCACGCAACTTATCCCCAAAAAGCATCTGGGCCGGGCTAACGGCCTGGTGCAGTTCAGCCAGGCCGCCACAGAAATTCTGTCGCCGGTGCTGGCCGGCGTGCTGGTTTTAACCATTCAGGTACAGGGGGTTATTCTAATCGATGTTGTCACATTTTTAATTGCTGTGTCTCTGCTGCTTGTCGTGCGAACCCCCAGGCTGCCACGCTCCGCCGCCAGGAGCAGCAGTCCCCCCTCAATTTGGCGCGACATAGCCACCGGCTGGAAATATCTGAGTACCCGGCCCGGCCTGTACGGCTTGCTCATTTTCTTTGCCGTGGTCAATTTTCTGTGGGCCATGTTGGGAGTGCTGCTGCCGCCCATGATTCTCAGCTTTGCCTCCGCCGATGTGTTGGGCTTCATCATCTCCGTAGCCGGATTTGGTATGCTGGCCGGCAGCCTGGCCATGAGCGCCTGGGGCGGCCCCAAACGGCGGGTAAACGGCATCCTGTTGTTTGAGTTTATCAGCGGCATCGGCTTTATTTTGATGGGGTTGCAGCCGGTGGCCTGGCTGATTGCCGCCGGCGCCTTTTGCGCCCACGTAACCATCGCCATAGTGATGGGCTGCAACCAGGCCTTGTGGCAAAGCAAAGTCGCCCCGGAGTTGCAGGGGCGGGTATTCGCCTTTCAGCAAATGCTCACCAAATCGGCCACGCCGGTTGCCATTTTGCTGGCCGGATTTCTGGCCGACACCCTGTTTGAACCGCTGCTTACGCCGGGAGGTTCGTTGGCAGGCAGCGCCGGTCAACTGGTGGGTGTTGGCGCCGGGCGGGGGATGGCCCTGATAATTGTGGCGATGGGGCTTATCAAACTTGTCGTATCGCTGGCGGGGATGATGAATCCCCGGGTGCGATTGGTGGAGGATGAACTGCCCGATGCCGTCGGGGACGCCCCCACGAAGATACCTGCTGCCTCAACCCCGCACCCCCAACCAACAATGGAGCAACAAGGAAACACGGTGGCACAATAAATTTGCCCGCCGGCCAGGGTTTTTGTAATCGGCCCGCTACCGGGCATTTTTAATTGCAAATAGCGCGAATGGACGAACACTTGCGAACCCATGGCGGGTCAATGCAGGTGTGGCGCACAATTTTCCAACGGAAATTCAATGCAATCCAACTATTCTTCTATATATTCCAATGCTCTTTGCGGATATTATAGGAATTGTAACTGAATACTGCTTGCTGCGGGGGACAAACTATAAATGAAGCAGACCAACAAACAGTTTTACGGATATCTGCCCTATGCCGGACTGATCACCACCGCCTGGTTTCTACTAATCTTCGCCCTCTCTTCCCAACCGACACTCACATCCAGCCAACCCTGGATGCTCATCACTCCCATTCGCAAATCCGCCCACGTCATCGAATTTGCAATCCTGACCGGTCTGGTATGGATCGCATTAAGTCGGGCAGAAACAATATCCCTACGGTTTCGGAAATTATCGCCATACCACACTCAAATTGCATTTCTACTTCCACTACTGTACGCCATCTTCGACGAGACTCACCAATACTTTGTTCCCAACCGTAAAGCCCAGATCACGGATGTAGCTGTAGATGTAACAGGTATAGTTTTAGCAATGACATTGATCTGGCTCTGGCATAGAAGGAAAGTTTTAGTTTATCGGTATGTAAAGCTACATCCATAGATCCTGGGTCCCCCACCCAAAGCCCCGCTCATGTAATATGAGCGGGGCTATTTTTATTTCTGCAATTTAATTTTTGGCTACAAAAAATCTTGCGCTAAATCCACATTCCGGTAAAATCTTCCCGAACATAAATTGAGATAAGGGAGACTATAGATTCCTGTGGGGATGCCCAATCAGATATTTTTGTTTTTAAGCCACAACGCTTCAAGAGGGGTTCTCAACGCATATAAAAAACTCTTGTCAGAGACAAAAGACATCGGTGAATGCTGCTTAATCTTCCATTGCAAAGAAGATGGAAAAATCCCCCGGTCTGTAAAAAAGTTGTCTCATTATCCCTTTTCATCCCGAAGCATCTCATTGTTAAATTACCCCATGATCGGCCCGACAATTGTGCCGGGGCACGGTCACTTTCCGTTATTTCAGTTTTTTAGAGACAACCCTGATTTTGATTACTACTGGCTGCTGGAACATGATGTCAGATTTTCCGGTAATTGGCGCAATTTTTTTTTGGGTTTCAATTCAATCGAAAAAGATTTTGTCTCTGCCAATATTCGAAAATATCAAAAGTCTCAAGCCGGCTGGATCTGGTGGGAATCATTAGCCCACCCACAAGAATCCATTGCTGTTTCTAAACGGTTGGCTTCTTTTAACCCGGTATTCCGTATCTCTAACTCGTCATTGCTTTTTCTGGACTCGGCTTTAAAAGACGGGTGGCGCGGGCATCACGAGGTGCTTCTTCCAACATTGCTGTATCATAACGGGTTTCAGCTTATGGACATTGGCGACACTGGTAAATTTGTACCGCCGGAGTTGACCGAAAAATTTTATCTGGGCAACACCTTCAGATATCGGCCGCCCTTCTGGCAGGCAGGGCCGCTGGAAAACAAA
>CAYWSS010000750.1:0-3035 GCA_964460505.1 uncultured Caldilineaceae bacterium
CCCAGCCTTACCCAGGAACGGCGGCGCAATTTAAACAAAGCCGTTTCACGGCGGGTGGAAGAAGCCAGAATTTCTGTCCGGAACACCCGTCGCAGTGGCCTGGAAGATATGAAAAGCTTTGAAAAAGAGAAAATGATCTCCGAGGATGATTTGTACTACGGACGCGATGAAATGCAGAAACTTACTGACAAATTTATCAAAAAAGTGGACGAAGTAGGCACTGCCAAAGAACAAGAAATTATGGAAGTTTAGGTGATCCCATAAATCGTGATCGTGTCTAACAGGGCTTTTTATAACAAAAGAAATGAGAAATTAGACATCGCCGGCTTCTAATTTCTCATTTCTTATTTATGCGCCAAAAACCTGGCGCATATACAAAATTTCGCAATACCGCAAAACCCGGCAGGTTACAAATGACCGGCACTTAAAATATAGATACAGGTCAACTTTCAGTGGCCCTAAAAGTGCCGGTCACTTTAATTTACCTGATGACTTTTGCGGTATTGCGAAATTACGAATATACGAGGGAATGTGTGATGCCCATTCACCCATTCGTATATTCTGAGAGAGCAAAAATTTGCCTGAGATAAAGAATATTCTTGCAAAATATATCCCGGATGTTGAACATACCATCAAAGATTACCTGAGTGAAGCTCCGCCGTTTATTGGTGGTGTTATTCGATACCATTTTGGCTGGGCAGATCAAAATTTTGAGCCGGAAAAATCCGAAAGCGGAAAAATGCTCCGCCCCGTCTTATGTTTGTTGGTCATGGATGCGTTAACCGGCAACTATAAAAAGGTGCTGCCTGCCGCCGCCGCCATCGAAATGATCCATAATTTCACCCTGCTCCATGATGATATTGAAGATGGCGATCTTGAACGCCGGGGCCGCCCCACGGCATGGGCCATTTGGGGAAACCCCCTGGCCATTAATGTTGGCGATTATCTTTACACTCTGGCCTTTAAAAGCCTGTTTCGGTTAGATAACGCCCATTTTTCATTCAAAAAAATCTTTTTGGTGCAGCAGTTAATTGCCGATTCTTGTTTGATTTTAACTACCGGCCAGGATTTAGACCTGCGTTTTGAACAAAGTCAGGATGTTACCGCCGGCATGTATCTGGATATGGTCTATCGTAAAACGGGAGCGCTGCTTGAGGCATCTATCCTGACCGGAGCCATCCTGGGCACGTCTGACCCACAGCTCATTAAAAACTATCGGGGCTTTGCCAGAAATATCGGTATTGCCTTTCAAATCCGGGATGATATTTTGGGGATTTGGGGCGATGCCGCCAAAACCGGCAAATCCGTAGATAACGACCTGCGCCGTAAGAAAAAGACACTCCCCATAATTTATATGCTCAACAAAGCCACGGGCGACCGCCGCAAAAAATTGCTGGCGTTGTACGCAGACAATGCGCTCCTGACTGCGTCTGAAATCAGCTTTGTGCGCCAGAGCCTGGCCTGGGTCGAGGCTCACACTTATGCCCAACAGTCAGCCGACAGGTATATTCAAGATGCTTTTGGGGCGCTCAAGAGAATTGACATTTCAAATCAGCCCCAAGCAGAATTGGAAACCATTGCAAGGTTTTTAATAGACCGCTCACACTAAAGATTAAAAGGGTAAGAATTATGGCAGACAGCGTAACAAATCAAGTAGAAACCCGAACAGAATTTCCACCCCTCGATCATCCCCCGCATCACATTGGTATCATTATGGATGGCAATGGACGTTGGGCAAAAGCAAATGGGAAATCCCGTTTACAAGGGCATAAAGCCGGTACGGAAAACCTGCGCCGCATTCTGGAAAGCTCTGTAGAATTTGGGGTAAAAATGTTAACCATTTACGCCTTTTCTACTGAAAACTGGAAACGCCCCCCGTTTGAAGTGCTGGGCTTGATGAAAATTCTGGAAGAAGTCATCGATAGAGAGCTGAAAGATTTGCATAAGAATGGGGTACAGCTCAGGCATATTGGGCGGCTGGAAAAATTGAAGCCGGCCATACGAAAAAAGGTGCTGCACGCCATTGATTATACCAAAGATAATGATCGGTTGATCTTAAACGTGGCCTTTAATTACGGGGGACGCGAAGAAATTGTGCAGGCCGTAAAGCATGTCATCGAGGCAAACATCCCCCCCGCTGAAGTAACAGAGGAGTTGCTCAGCCAGTACATGTACACCGCAGATTCTCCCGACCCGGATTTAATCATCCGCACCAGCGGCGAATTTAGAACCAGCAACTTTTTAATCTGGCAGGCCGCCTACGCCGAATATTACATCACCCCCACCTACTGGCCCGATTTTGGCAAGGCCGAATATTACAAAGCCTTGCAGGAATTCAGCCGGCGTGACCGCCGCTTTGGCGGGCGCAACGAGTAGCCCAAAGTTTACTCCCGTACAAAGCAAAACCTCCGACAGTGTCGGAGGTTTTTTGTTGCCGTTTGCAATTCACTTGCAAAAGATGGTGTTTATGATTTTTTCTAATCCCGCAAAGGCTAGAGGTCCCACAATAGCCACAATCGCGCAAAGTACCACTACGACGGCCAACCATAGAGTTTCGTGTAAAGACTGTATGGCTTTCTCAAAATCGGTTCTCAAATAATCAATAAGGTATAGTGAAATAGAGACGAACAAACATATAGTTGACCCAATTACAAATTGTAGAAATTCAATCTTGAAGTTTCTTTTTCTATCGTTTTGCTTATTCAATTCTTTTTCCTCGTTCCCAATCTAAAGATTGGAAACGCCCTTGCCCGGCAAACTCCGTTTGCCCACTCTCCTAAACCGGCAGTGGATCCAATTCAATAACAGGTGCATCTCCCAAAACATAATTCCGCGCTGATGAGTACAACCAATGCTCCGGGGCAGCCACCAATCTCCGTTTGACCGGATTGTGGTGAATATAATTCAGTACCGTATACCCCCTGCGTTTGACAAACTTTTTGTTTTAGCAGGGATGGATTTTGGGTTAAAAAATTGTCGGATTTCTTGCTAGCGTATACCCCCTGAGCTTGACAAAGCCTCAATTTTGGCAGTGA
>CAYWSS010000751.1:0-3028 GCA_964460505.1 uncultured Caldilineaceae bacterium
TTCGTGGCAGATAATACGTTTTTTATAGAGCGATCCTGCAAACTACCAGAGAGCCAATTTTTCTTAACACAGAGGGCGCAAAGCAGGCGCAGGGAGCCGCAGAGTACAATGAATGGCGAGTAATCCCGCACCCCTTGCGGCTTGCAACCTGCGACTTGCGGCCCGCATACGCAATCCGGAGAAAAATAATCAATGACCCCCCCATCGCTCCTCCTTGGAATTGACCAGGGTTCCAGCGGCAGCCGGGCCGCAATTATGGATATTGAAGGGGCCGTGCTTGGCTACGGCTACCAACCCCTGCCCCGGCTGCACCCGCGTACCGGCTGGGTTGAGCAAGACCCGTACGCTCTCTCCGGCGGCGTGGCAGCAGCCATTACCGAAGCGCTGGCCAACGCCAACTGTCGCCCAACCGATATTTTGGCCTGCGGTATGGCCTGCCAGCGCAATACCGATTTTGTGTGGGATGCCCGCACCGGTCAGCCGCTGGCCAACGGCATTTCCTGGCAGGATTTGCGCACCGTGCCCATGCTGGCCGAACTAGAGAAATGGGAGCAGGCCGCCGACCGTCGCCGCCGGTTGGGCTACTTCCCCGGTCCGTACAGTTCGGCCTTGCATCTGGGCTGGCGCATGCGGCACGATGAGGCTGTAATTAACGCGGCCCGGGCCGGAAATCTTTGCATCGGATTTTCGGGCAACTGGATTTTGACGGCGCTGGGTCAACCGGCCGGCTACTGGATGGATTATTCGCTGGTGCAGCAAATGGGCCTGTTCGATTTCAGGGCCGAAGCATATTGGGGGGACTGGCTGGACGTACTCAACATTCCTCAGAAATGTCTGCCCGGCGTGGTGCCCACGGTACACAACTTTGGCACTATTCGCATCACCGGAACAGATGATTCCAGCGCCGATGTGCCGGTGCTGGCGATGATTGGCAACGAGCAAGCAGCCCTATTTGGCCACCAATGCTACTACCCCGGCGATGCCGAGTGCAGCCACGGCACCGCCTCTTTTGTGGACGTTGTTGTCGCCGAAGGTGCCGCCCCGGAACAGGAAAAACTGAACGTTTATTACGCCTGGAGTCTGCCGGATGAGGGGCAGGGCACAAAACCACGGCACACATTTTGTCTGGAGGCCGACACCACCGTATCCGGCGCTGCCATGCGCTGGATGAAGGAGCAAGCCGGTTTTTTTGATGAATACGCCGAGGCCGGCCCCCTGGCCGCCTCCGTACCCAATTCCGGTGGCGTGGTGTTTGTGCCCGCCTTTACCGGCCTCAACGTTCCGCACAATGACCCCACGGCCCGGGGCGCACTGTTTGGCCTGACTTTGAGCAGCAGCCGGGCGCATATCGTCCGCGCCTTTCTGGAATCGCTGGGCTACCAGATCCGAGGCATTCTGGAAACCATCACCGCCGAAACCGGCCTTGTTGTGGAGCGCATCAGCACCGGTGGCGGCATTGCCGCCAGCAACGAAACCTGCCAGATTCAGGCCGACCTGACCGGCATCCCCACCGTACGCCCCGCCTTTACCGAGCTGGCCGCCCGCGCCGCCACCCTGCTGGCCGGCATCGGGGCCGGCGTCTGGTCTGGCGTTAGTGATTTGCCCCCACTCCCCGGCGATACTACAGTATTTGAACCGGCTCTCTCCACTACGCAGCGCGACTCCGGCTACGAGCAATGGCTGGATGCAGTTGACCGGGCACGCGGCTGGCACATCCCCTGAAACATAGCGCGGCAAGCCGCAAATGAACAATGAGTAGTGAGTAATGAGTAATTCTTGCCGCAAAGCGTAACGCAAATGTTGCAGGGTAATACTATAAGCCGTAACGCAATGCGCCAACCGGTATCCGGGTGAAACCTGGTTAGATATTTTACTTGCTAAATAAACCGGATTGACCTATAATCCGCCCTCAGTGGTAGAAACAATTTTCCGCAGGCGTTGTATGCAGACTTTATCCGGCAACTCAACCACCCGAATCATTTCACCCCGTCGCGATAGCGTCGTTGAGTACGCCAGTCCGATTACAATGCTCAGGAATCTGTGGGCGCGCAAAGAACTAATCTACCAGTTTACCACCCGGGAGATAGTACAGCGTTACAAAGGGTCGTATTTGGGGTTGGCGTGGTCGTTTGTAACGCCGCTGGCGCTGCTGCTGGTCTATACATTTGTATTTTCGGTGATATTCCGGGCGCGCTGGCCGGGGATGGATACCGGCAGCCATGCCGAGTTTGCCCTGGCCCTGTTTGTGGGCTTGATTGCTTTTACTATCTTCAGCGAGACAACGCTGGCCGCCCCCCGGCTGATTGTCAAGAATCCCAACTATGTAAAAAAAGTGGTCTTTCCGCTGGAAATTTTGGTGGTCAGCACGCTGGGCGCGGCCGCAGTCCACTCGTTGTTTAGCCTGGTAATCCTGCTGGCCGGCGAACTGCTGGTGCTGGGCGGTATCCCGTGGACCATCATTTTTTTGCCGTTGATGTACCTGCCACTGCTGCTGCTGTGTCTGGGTTTGGGCTGGTTTTTTGCTTCACTGGGCGTGTTTATCCGCGATATTAGCCACCTGTTGGGGGTAGTGGTGCAGATGCTCTTTTTCCTGACCCCCATTTTTTACCCGCTGGAAGCCATTCCCTTTCCCTACCGTTATCTGATTTACCTGAACCCGCTGACCTTTATTGTAAACCATTTCCGGCGGGTAGCGTTGTTTGGGCAGATGCCGGATTGGCCGGAATTTGCGGTGATCACCCTGCTGACCGCGGGGGTATGCATGGGGGGCTACATCTGGTTTATGAAAAGTAAAAAAACGTTTGCCGATGTAGTGTGAGGAATTAAAAAAATAGGGTAGCCGGATAAAAAAGGACTGCCGCAGGCGTGGGCCGAACTACAGAGGCCAAATGGCAAGACCCCAAAATCATTTAAGAAATGAGAATTAATTAACCTACCCATTTTCTCGTATTGCGTCCTGCGTACACCTGCACTGACCCGCAGGGGTCCGGCGCAAGTGTTGCGTAAATTTTGCTCTTTACGGAGTACG
>CAYWSS010000752.1:0-3027 GCA_964460505.1 uncultured Caldilineaceae bacterium
AGCGTGCGGGAATGACATCTCAAAGTTCCGTTCTCATTCTGTTTTCAGTATAGTTGTCAATCGGTGGATAATGTCTCGTAACAATAAAATTGTCGTCAAAGGTGCTAAAGAGCACAACCTAAAAAGTATCGATCTGGAAATTCCGCGGAACAAGCTGGTGGTGTTTACCGGCGTCAGCGGCAGCGGAAAGTCGTCGCTGGCGTTTGATACGCTCTACGCCGAGGGGCAACGCCGCTACGTGGAGAGCCTGTCCAGCTATGCCCGCCAATTTCTGGGGCAAATGGAAAAGCCCAAGGTCGATTATATTGGCGGGCTGAGTCCGGCCATTGCCATTGAGCAGAAGGTGGTCAACAAAAATCCGCGCAGCACGGTGGGTACCGTCACCGAGGTGTACGATTACATGCGGGTGCTGTTTGCCCGCGTGGGCACGCCCCACTGCTACAACTGCGGGCGAGAGGTAAAACCGCAAAGCGCCCAGTTAATCATTGAGCAGGTGGCGGCCCTGCCGGCCGCTACCCGTTTTCAACTGCTGGCCCCGGTGGCCAAAGGCCGAAAAGGGACCTTTGAGGATACTTTTTCTCAGGCCCGCGCCGATGGTTTTGCCCGCGCCCGGATTGATGGGGTGATTACCGAGTTGGACCAGCGCATCAAGCTAGCCAAAAACAAAAAGCACGATATCGAACTGGTCGTTGACCGGCTGGTTATCCCGGATGAACCGGATGACAGTTTCCAAACGCGCCTGGGCGACTCCGTGGAAACGGCGCTAACCTGGGGCGAAGGCGTGTTGATTGTGGACGTGATCGACGGTGATGAAATGATTATGAGCGAAAAGAACGCCTGCCCTCACTGCGGCCTCAGTTTCCCCGATCTCACGCCGCAGATGTTCAGCTTCAACTCGCCGCTGGGAGCCTGCACCAAATGTAACGGGTTGGGGCAACAGGTTGAGTTTGACCCGGATCTGTTTATCAACCCCACCAAATCGATCAACGGGGGGGCCGTGCTGCCGTGGGGCGAAATTGCCAAAAAGAAAAGCTGGTCGCGGCAAATTGCGCGCCAGCTTGCCGAACGTTTTAACATCAGCCTGGATCAACCGTGGCACACCCTGCCGGAAGAGGTGCGAACTTTAATTTTGCGCGGCAATCCGGATATTCGATTTCACTATCAGAGCGAAAATTTTCAGGGCAATTGGCCCTACGAAGGGGTGGTCAACGCCACCAAACGGCGCTACCGGGAGACCAGTTCGCAGGGAATGCGCGAACATTACAGCCGGTATCTCAGCCAGCAATCGTGCCAGGAATGTGGCGGGCAGCGGCTGCGCCCCGAAGCGCTGGCGGTCACGCTGGGCCGTAAACCCATCAACGCAATCACCAAAATGACCATTGCCCAGGCCTACACCTGGATTCGGGGGTTGATGGGGGAACAGGTGGAGTTACGCAGCCGGGGCGTGAAAGGCGAAAAAGGAGCAAGGGAACAGGGGAGCAGCGGGGCAAAAGATACCATGCTGGCCGGGCAGCAGCTTGAGGTGGCCGAAGAGCTGCTCAAGGAAATCAGCGAGCGTCTCAAATTTATGCTGGATGTGGGGCTGTATTATCTCACCCTCAACCGGCCCGCCCCGACCCTGTCCGGCGGCGAGGGGCAGCGCATCCGGCTGGCCTCGCAGATTGGTTCCGGGCTGGTGGGGGTGATGTATATTCTGGACGAGCCTTCTATTGGCCTGCACCAGCGCGACAATCGCCGCCTGCTCGACAGCCTGCTGCGGCTGCGCGATTTGGGCAACACGGTGCTGGTTGTTGAGCACGATGAGGAAACGATGGAGGCTGCCGACTGGATCATAGATTTTGGCCCCGGCGCGGGAATAAAAGGCGGCGAGGTGGTGTTTAAAGGCACACCCACCCAAATTAAACGAAACCGAAAATCGCTCACCGGCAAATATCTGTCGGGCAGCCTGACGGTAGTGTCGGGCAACGGCCGGCGCGACCCCAACGGGCGTTGGATTGAGTTGGGCGGGGTGACACACCATAATTTAAAGCGGGTGGAGGCCCGGTTTCCGCTGGGCTGTTTTACCTGCGTTACCGGCGTCAGCGGCAGCGGCAAAAGCAGCCTCATCACCGAAACGCTCTACCCGGCGCTGGCTCGCCAGTTGCACCGCTCGCAGGAGCGGCCCGGCCATTTTGAGCGGCTGGAGGGGCTGGAACTGGTTAACAAAGTAATCCACATTACGCAGGACCCCATTGGGCGCACGCCGCGCAGCAATCCGGCCACCTACGTAAAGGTGTGGGACGATGTCCGCAAGCTGTTTTCCGAAACCGTGGAAGCCAAGTCACGGGGGTACAAGCCGGGTCGCTTCAGCTTTAACGTTAAAGGGGGGCGCTGCGAGGTCTGCTCCGGCCACGGGAAAAAGCTGGTGGAAATGCACTTTTTGCCGGATGTGTGGATTACGTGCGATGTGTGCCACGGGCTGCGCTTCAACCGCGAAACGCTGCAAGTAAAATACAAAGGCAAAACCATCGCCGAGGTGCTGAATATGGATGTGGCCGAAGCACTGGAATTTTTCAAGAATATTCCGCGCATCAACCGCATTCTGACCACCCTGCACGATGTAGGGCTGGAATACATCAAACTGGGGCAAAGCGCCACCACCCTCTCCGGCGGCGAGGCGCAGCGGGTGAAGCTGGCCAAAGAGCTGTCCCGCGTCTCCACCGGCGACACAGTGTATATTCTGGACGAACCGACCACCGGCCTCCACTTTGCCGACATCCAGAAGCTGCTGGATGTGCTGCACCGCCTGACCGACGCCGGCAACACGGTTATTGTTATTGAGCACAATCTGGATGTAATCAAGAGTGCGGATTGGGTGGTTGATTTGGGGCCGGAAGGCGGCGGCGACGGCGGGCAGATTATCGCCACCGGCACCCCGGAGCAGATTGCCCGGTCACCGGGCAGCCACACCGGGGAATTTTTGCAGAAGGAGTTGGGCTGATCAGGCCATCCACGCGATCAGGGTCAGGCCCGGCGCGCAGTACACTC
>CAYWSS010000753.1:0-3024 GCA_964460505.1 uncultured Caldilineaceae bacterium
GCGGTCAAGAGACCGGCCCGAGCGCGATTTTGACGGGTTCACTGAATTTGTACCCACCATTCATTTGGACGTCAGAAATAGTAGAGGCCCTGTTGCTTGTAAATCTCAAACTTCACGGTATTTTGCGAGACTATCTACCGCACACCGCAAAAGGCGAAACCAGCCTGAACTTACCCGATGGCGCTACAATTTTAGATATTACTGCGCAATTAAATGTTAAACAGACGGTATCAGCCGTTGTAAATGGAACCGAAGTTGAAATGGGTCACCCTCTGCAAAATGGCGACCATGTGCAGCTGTTTCGACTAATAGCGGGAGGATGATCAAAGTCGCAAATTAACCCGAAAAAAGAAAAATAATTAGTGAAATTCGGGCCGTAGGTTCGTGGCAAAAATAGCCAACATTGCCCTTGAGAGTTGAGAAGAACTGCACCCATTTCAATATTAAACAAAGGAGTATAACTAATGTCAAACAGATACAACGGCAAAATATTGCACATCAACCTGACAACCGGCAAATTCAGCGTTGAAGAGCCACCGGAAAGTTTTTTTAGAAAATATATGGGCGGCAGCGCGCTGAACATGCACTATATGCTTACGGAGATGCCCCCCCAGGCCAACCCGCTTGGCCCCGACAACCTGCTGTGTCTGTCGGTGGGAGTTACCACCGGCGCGCCGGTTTCAGGCCAAAGCCGGATGACGGCCACGGCCAAAAGCCCGCTGACCGGCGGCATTGGCGATGCCCAGTGTGGAGGGTTCTTCCCGGCAGAAATGAAGTTTGCCGGCTTTGATGCCTTGATCATCAAAGGAAAATCACCCCAACCGGTCTATTTGTGGATTCACGACGGCCGGTACGAATTAAGGGATGCCACGCATCTGTGGGGCAAAATCACCGGCGATGTTGAAGCAACACTCAAGGAAGAACTGGGCGACAAAAACATCGAGGTGGCCCAGGTTGGCCCCGCCGGAGAACAGGGTGTGCGTTACGCGGCCATCATCAACATGAGCAACCGGGCCAATGGCCGAACCGGAATGGGCACGGTCATGGGCAGCAAAAACCTAAAGGCCGTGGTGGTTCGCGGAAAAGAAGGCAAAAAGAAGTTTGCCGTGGCCGACAAAACGGCCATCATTAAGTTAGCCCAGCACGGGGCCAAAATGCTCCCGGACTCTGATGTGGCCGGATTGGGTAAATACGGCACCGCCGAAACAACCGGCGCTCAACAGGCGGTGGGCGGCCTGCCCACATTTAACTTTAACAGCGGCGTTTTCGACGGCTGGGAAGCCATCGACGGCACCACCATGTACGACACCATCCTGAAGGGAGTCGACAAAGATGCGCAGGACCGCCAGGGGTGCGACACCTGCTACGCCTGCACCATCCGCTGCAAACGGGTGGTAGAAATTACCGAAGGCCCTTACAAGGTTGACCCGCAGTACGGGGGGCCGGAATATGAAACCACCTCGACCTTTGGCAACTACTGCGGGGTTAGCAATTTGGCCGCCATTGCCTACTGCAACCAGATTTGCAACCAGTACGGCATGGACACCATCTCCTGCGGGGCCACCCTTGCCTGGGCCATGGAATGTTTTGAGAACGGCAAAATCACCACCGCCGACACCGGCGGCGTAGAATTAAAATTTGGCAACGCCGGTGCCATGGTCAAAATGACAGAAATGATTGCCAAAGGGCAGGGTTTTGGCAAAATCCTGGGGATGGGCTCTCACGCCGCCGCAGAGCAGATGGGTCAGGGTACCGAAGACTACCTGATTACCAGCCACAAACAGGAAGCCCCCGCCCACATGCCACAACTTAAACGCAGTCTGGCCCTGATTTACGCCGTCAATCCCTTTGGCGCCGACCACCAGATTAGCGAGCACGACGGCTCGGCCGAAGGCAAGGAAATGGATTACCCCGAGCGCATGGCAGAGATTGGCATCACCGAGCCGATGGAACGGCGCTCGCTGGGGCCGGACAAAGTGCGCTACGCCCGCCGCACCCAAAACCTGTACAGCGCCATGAACAGCGTAAACGTGTGCCAATTTGTCTATGGCCCAGCCTGGCAGTTGTACGGGCCGCAGGATTTACTGGATATGATTAACGGCGTAACCGGCTGGGATGTGACCGCAGAAGAACTGATGACCGTGGGCGAGCGCGGCGTTTCGATGCAGCGAGCCTTCAACGCCCGGGAAGGCATTGACCGCGAGCAGGATAAGCTGCCGGAAAAGATGTTTGCCAAAGCCCTCAAAGGCGGCAGAAGCAATGGCCTTTCTGTTGACAGGGAACAGTTTACCACCGCCCTCGATGAATATTTCAGGCAGAACGGCTGGGATGTTGAAACCGGCATCCCCACCCGTCACAAGCTGGAAGCGCTCGATTTGGCCTGGGTAGCCGATAAACTAAACCTGTAAAAGCAACGCGGCCGGGCGGCGGGAAGAAAATTCCCGCTGCCCGGCCGCAGCCAGTTCAACTTTCAACCGTAACCCGCCCCTACACCAACTTAAGCCGGCAAAATATCGACTGCAGTTTCAAAACTGCAATCATCACCGCCATCGCTTAAGTTGGTAGCCCTTTATTTGAAGGGTATTGATCCTACACCCCTTTCTTGTCAAACCGGAGCTTTCGGGTGTCTTCTTCCAGGCCGGTGGGGATGGACAGCGAGTCGTACAAATCGGGCCGTCGTGATTTGATCCAGCGCTGACCGGTGGCATGTTCTCGTAACGAGGCATCTAAATCGGCCGTAACCATCACATCGGCGGCCTGCCATGTTTCTGCTAAAATACGGCCGTAGGGGTCGATGATCATAGCGTTTCCGGTGCGGACTTCATCGTCATCCGGGCCAACGCCGTTACTAAATATTACAAACAGGCCGTTATCGTGCGCCCGGGTGGGCAGCCAGCGCAGTAACCATTCTCTGCCTTTTGGCCCTCGAAACTCGGCCTCGATGCTCTCCGGATCATCGTATCGATGATCCCACAAAACCCTTTCAACTTTACCCATCGTATGTGGGTCGGGAGAATTGCAGCC
>CAYWSS010000754.1:0-2994 GCA_964460505.1 uncultured Caldilineaceae bacterium
ACAGGCTAAAAAATAAAGCATTGTCCCGGAGCGGGATAAAAACCAGCCCAAAACCGTTTATTATTCACCCTTTACAATTTTTCGGATGAACAGGCAAAAATTCAGCTTTTTACCCATTTGTTGCCTGCTTTATTAGCTTGATGCGTATGAGGGGGAACCCTGCCGGTTTCATTCTAACTTAAGGTTGGGTTGTTGAGTGGCGTATTTAGAGCCGGCTCGGATTGACTGACGGAAAAGCGGCTTGGAGGTAACATAATGACCGTACAATGGAAAAAACTGATTTTAAAAATTCAAAATAAATTTAACATTGGTCACAGGCCCAGCCAGCCGGGACAGAGCATTATTATTCTGACCTTTGCCTTTTTGGGTTTGATTGCTATGTTGGGGCTGGCTCTGGATATGGGGCTGGTTTATGTGAACCGTGTCCGGCTAAAGCGAGCCGTAGATGCCGCCACGCTGGCCTCTGTGGTAGAACTGCCCTCAGAAGAAGACGCCGTTAAGCGGGCCATTGATTTTCTGTTTCAAAACGGCTACACCGATGCCAATGTTTATGTGGCCGGTTGTGTGCGTGACATTCACAACGATTTTGGCAACGGCCCCAACAGCCTGCGCAATATGCCGCTGACCGCCGATTTTAGAAATGATCTGTTAAATAACGGGATTGGCGGGGCTAACGTTGCCGGCGCGCTGGAAACCATCTCTAATGATCCCACCCTCTTCTACCATTATGTGCGCAGCCCTAACCCCAACGCGCCCAACTTTTATATCGATACCCGCTCTTACCAGATCAGAACCTTTGATGAGGCCGGAAACAATGTTAATGCCCACCACCAATGTAACCCCGAAGCAGATCCGTTTGCCGACGTTGGCGATGGGGGGCCGTACGGCAGCGCTTCTAAACTGAGGATATTTGCCGAAATACCGGTGCGCATGAATTTTATGCAATTTCTTAGTTTTGAAACCGTGGACGTGCTGGATGAGGCCGTGGCCCAGAACGCCTCAAACCTGGATGTGGCCGTGGTGCTGGACCGGACCGGCTCGATGCGCTTTGATACCATCTGCTGGGGCTGCTGGAAAGAGTGTGATGGTAGTGCCGAAACCGGCTGCTCTGCCAATGACAGGTACAAAGATTATCCTACCAATGGTGTTGGATTCCCGGTAAATTGGACGGATGTCAGAACCGATGTGATTTGCGCCGACGATGATGCCGATTGTACGATTTCTCCCCTTGATCCCGGCGAACCCAAACCGGAAACCGGCAACAATTACATCATTTTAGAAGCCGAACTCTATTCCAAGAATACCTCAATCTGGGACCCTGCCTTTCGCAGCTTGGGGCAGGGGTACTGGGCCTTGCAACGAACTTATGATGCCGATATGGGCGCGTACTCTGTTGACGGACGCGATGCCTCCGTGCGGCACCATCCCTACCTGGCCTTTTCCGATACCGGGGTGCCCTTTGGAAAAAACTACTCCCTGGCCGAAGCCCAAAACGGCGATGCCCCTCGCCTGGAATATGATTTTACCCCCACCTGGACCGGAAATACCTATATCTACCTGCGGGCTACAAGCTATACCCATAGCAGCAGCACCAACAACGGCCACGCACAAACACCGACGCCGGTGCGGGATGTGCACTGGGCGGTATCCACATTTGGAACAGCGCCGGCGTCCGGCGATATTTCAACCGATAGTCAGGTGAATGCCATTAGAGACAGTAATTTTCAAAATAATAATTGGCAGTGGATTAAAATAGGGACCAAGGCCCTGACCCAAAACCAAAAATATACACTAAACCTGTATGCCGGCAGCCCCGGCTATGCCATTGACCGGATCGTTATTGCCGGCACCAATTCGTACGATACCGTGGGTAAAATCGGCGCAATTTCCGGGGGGGTGGCCACCCCGGGCTCCGCGCAGCGCTTTGCCGCTGACATCTGCAATCCTATCTACGGAGAGTCGGTGCTGGCCACCGATTGCCGGCCCGACGGCTATGTTCTGCCGGCTGCCAGCGTGAACAACCTGAATGATCCCCTGTTTAGTGATCTTCAACCGATGCGGGGGGCACAAGAAGCCGTCAAGGCGTTTGTGGAGCGGCTGGATCCCTCGCTTGATCAGGCCGGATTTATCTATTTTAATACCACGGCCTTTCAGTCCGCCCAACTGGAATGTTTGCAGGCCGCCCGCTCCCGACAGAATGCCGGCGCTGCTATTGCCAATTATCCCTTAAATGCGACGATACTGGGGGAGTTTGACGAAACCGAGTGCAGCGATCCGGACCTGACCGCCGCCGGGCAGGACCCCATCGAATTCCAGAATGTGGTCATTGGCATTGAAGATATCTACCCCACCAATGGCACGGATATTGCCGATGGCTTGCGCCGGGGGCTGCATATGTTGGGGGTCAACACCGACGACGACGATGGTGGCAACCACGCCAACGACTGCAACTGGACAACAAATGGCAGCGACTGGTTTATTGGCGGCTCAACCCAACCGGATACCAACACCACCTCCCACTGCAGCCGGGGCGCTGCCGCCACGCAGGTTATTGTACTGCTCACCGACGGTGCGCCCACTGACAACACGCCAGGTGATACCGGTGAGTCGAATTCTGAATGTAACGATAATTCTATTAATCCTCTCCCGTACCCGGATTTTCCCGACGGTAATAGTAAATATCGCTGCATTATGTATTACGCCCAAATTGCCGGCAACAATGGCATTATTGTCTACACCATTGGCCTGGGCGCCGGCGCCGACCCGGATCTGTTGGGGGCTGTGGCCGATGAAACCAACGGGCAATATTATTTTGCGCCGTCAACCGCGCAGCTCAACATCATTTTTAATCAAATTCTGGCCAATATCTACGTGCGCATCGTCCAGTAAATTGCATCAGCCGCTTGCAAAGCGACAGGTATAATTTCGAACCAGGGTGTCCCACTGTGTGGTTTAGCAGTGGGACATTTTTTATAATCCGGCTCAAGTTGTTAT
>CAYWSS010000755.1:0-2993 GCA_964460505.1 uncultured Caldilineaceae bacterium
GAGAATCTTTGGGTATGACTCACGGATACAAGGGAACGCGGATTTTAATTATTTTTATTTATCCGTGTTTTATTCCATCCGTGAGTCAAAAACTGGGTTGCGGTTTGACCGCGTTATGTAATATGTTGCCGGCTCCAATTGGGCAAGTTATTTACGCGCCATTCCTAAGTATGAGCCATCACTGAAATCATGTCAAGCGAATTGCTGAATATAAATAATTGTGGAGCAGGGTTGGATCGTGTTATAATTTGGCGCATGGAAACACTCATAGCTGTTGGATCAGCCAACCCTGTAAAACTGGCTGCTGTTGAAACAATTTTGGGTCGGGCATTCCCCAACGCCAAATTTGCACCCACCACCGTGCCCAGCGGTGTGCCGGAGCAACCCTGGGGCGATGAAGAAACCCGTACCGGAGCTCTCAACCGGGCGCGAAAGGCGCTAACTGAATTTGGGGCAAATCTGGGCGTAGGGCTTGAGGGAGGATTGCTTGAAACTCCGGTGGGTATGATGACCTGTGCCTGGTGCGCTATTGTTGACTCAAATGGCACCGTGGGGTATGGCAGCGGCGTCAGCATTCTTTTGCCACCTTCGGTGGAGGAAAACATTCGTCAATATGGAGAATTAGGCCCCGCGATGGATGCATTGGTCAACGAACACAACACAAAACAAGGGCGAGGCGCTGTTGGGATTCTCACCAATGGGTTAACCTCACGGCAGACCGCTTACGAGCAGTTGGTCGCAATGGCTGCCGCACCGTTTGTAACTAACTACTACTATTTGTAGAGAAATTCACCCACTACTGGAGGTCCTATCCTTCCTCTGATTCACCGCAGGGCGGAACAGTTTTATTATTTTCGCTTCTTGAAAGACTCCCGTTAGCCAATAAACGCAGTTCCGCAAAACTCGGCAGGTTACAAGTAACCGGCACTTTAAGTGCCGGTTACTTTAATTTACCTGATGACTTTTGCGGTATTGCCATTAAAGACAGTTCTGTTGCCCAACCGGGGTTGATAAAAAGCTACGATGGGGCGGTGGGCCACAGTTTCGCCGGCCCCCAACGTCGTTTGGTTTAAAGGCCATTAATTCTGCTTGTTTTTGGGAAACTGGGGCATTTGCCCTTTGTTGATGCGGTGGGCATTGGTGATGATACTGCTATCGGCGGCCTGCCGAAAAATAACATCCAGCGTGGTCACCGGCACCACACCGCTGCCAATCAGATCGCGCAGCACGTTGCCCGCGCCTACGCTGGGTAATTGGTCGGCATCACCCACCAGCAGCAGGTGGGCTGTAGGATGCACTGCTTTGAGCAGGCTGTTCATCAAAATCAGGTCAATCATCGAGCACTCATCCACAATCAGCAGATCGCACTCCAGCGGGTTATCCCGGTTGCGCTGAAATTTAAAACCCTCTCTGGGATTTACTTCCAGCAGCCGGTGGATGGTTTTGGCCTCCTGCCCGGTGCTTTCGGCCAGGCGCTTGGCCGCCCGGCCGGTGGGCGCGGCCAGCAGGGCGCGTTTTCTTTTGCCGGTCATCAGCCGCAAAATAGCCTGTACGGTGCTGGTTTTGCCCGTACCCGGCCCGCCGGTTAGAATGCTGATCTTGCTGGTCAGGGCCATTTGCACGGCCTCTCGCTGCCGCCCGGCCAGGGCGATACCGCTTTGCCCGCCGGTTGGCAGCCACTCAAAAGCTTTGCGCCAGTTAACATCCTCAAATACAGCCAGCCGACTCTGCGACGCAGCCAGCAGTTGTTTAATTTGCCGGGCCACCCCGATTTCGGCGTAATAAAACGGGTTGAGGTAGACCGCTTCAACAGGATTTTTGATTTTTGATTTTTGATTTACGATTGATTGCGTAATTCGTTCAATCTTGATGCGGCCTTCCTGCGCCAGCAAATCAATCTGGGTATCAATTTGTACTGGCTTGACGGACAAGATTTTTTCGGCGGATTGAATCAGGTGGTCGCGGGGAGAATAGACGTGACCCTGGTCGGCCAATTGGTTGAGGGTGTATTCGATGCCGGCGGACACCCGCTGGGGGGCGTCGGGTTTGATGCCGATATTTTGAGCAATTTTATCGGCGGTGAGAAAACCGATACCGTAAATATCGCGGGCCAGCCGGTAGGGTGTTTCTTTGACAATGCCAATCGATTTATCGCCATAGGTTTTGTAGATTTTTACGGCCAGGTTGGTGCTCACCTGATGGCTCTGCAAGAACAGCATAATCTCTTTGATCTGTTTTTGCGCTTCCCAGGCATGGGCAATCATTTTTACCCGTTTGGCCCCGATGCCGTCTACTTCGTTCAGACGCTGGATGTCATTTTCAATCACATCCAGAGTGTAAGTGCCAAACTTTTCAGCAATACGTTTGGCCATCACCGGCCCCACCCCTTTGATTAACCCGCTGCCCAGATAGCGTTTAATACCTTCTACCGTGGCCGGTACTTCTTCCACGTAACGCAGCAATTCAAACTGTTCGCCGTACATAGAATGGGTTTTCCAGCGCCCCTCCAGCTTGAGCCGCGCACCGGGATGTACCTCGGCCAGCGCCCCCACTACGGTGACAATATCAAAACGGCCATTGGCCTTAAATCGGGCCACGGTGTAACCGTTGTCGGGATTGGTGTATGTAATGCGTTCAACAACGCCTTTAAGAGTTACAGTCGATTGATTCATCAACTCACCCAACTCACCCAATTTTATTGCAGTTTCCAAACCGGCTTGCCCTGCAAAATATCGGCCAGCTGTTGGGGGAAATTTTTGGGACTGATGGGCTTTCCCAAAAAGCCGTCAAAACCGGTAGCCCTGGCCTTCTCCATGGTTTCGTGGTTGGCATCGGCGGTAACGGCCACCACGCGGGTTTCTGCAAGGCACGGATTGTCATGGATTTTGGCCAGCAGGGCAAAGCCATCTTCCTGCGGCAAGTGCAGATCAAGCAAAATCAGGGTACAGGTTCAGTAAACCCGGTGCTGTGGCCGGTCTCCGACCGAGCCACCT
>CAYWSS010000756.1:0-2990 GCA_964460505.1 uncultured Caldilineaceae bacterium
GCCGTATTTATGCCTCACCACGAATCCATCCCCTACACCGCCGATACAGAAGAATATCCCTTTACCCTGAACGTCATCACCCTGATGAGTTTGGGGCCGTACAGCGCCGCCGCCAACTTGCCCAGCTTGCAGGAAATAAGCGGGATGACCGTCCGCGCTATGTGGAATAGCTGGCTGGAGATGAGTCCCGAAGCCGCCGCCGGGAATTACCTGCAAGACGGCGATTCGGTTTGGGTCGAAAGTTCGTTTGGCCGGGCCAGAACCACCCTGAAAGTAGTTAAGGGCCTGCGCCCCGATGTGGTCAACCTGCCCCACAACCAGGGGCACACCGCCGTGGGCCGCTGGGCCAAAGACCGGGGCATTAATGGCCTGGCCCTGTTAAGCCCCGCCAGCGAGCCGGCTACCGGCCTGGCTTCTATGACAAACACCCGCGTAAAAGTATACCGGGCCTGATAGAATTTAATGATTAAGAAAGATATGTGATGCTGGTAGTCAGCCTCGTAGCGATAGCGGAGTGGCGTTAGCTGGTACTCCACTTCATTGCATACCTGACTACGAACATATTGTACAAGGAGAAAATTTATGGCTAAATGGGCAATGGTAATTGACCTGGATAAATGCGTGGCCTGCCAGGGGTGCAGTATTGCCTGCCGCTTTGAAAACAACACCCCGGTGGTAAAACCCAACGAAGCCCTCAAAGGGCGGGCCATTCGCTGGAACGACGTGTTCCCGCTGCCCACCAACCCCTTTGAAGAAGAGCAGGGCGAGTACCCCAACATCAAACAGCGCTACCTGACCCGGCCCTGTATGCACTGCGAAAACCCACCCTGCATTAAGGTCTGTCCGGTGCAGGCTACCTACCAGGACAAAGACGGGTTGGTCAGGCAAAACTACGCACGCTGCATTGGCTGCCGTTTTTGCACGGTGGCCTGCCCCTACGGCGTGCGCTACTTTAACTGGCAAGCCCCGCAGTGGGAAGGCAACCTGGCCGAACACCTGAACCCCGACCGTGTTGAAGGCGACGGCGATTTGGAAGGCCCGGCGGTCAGGTCTCAGGGTGTGGTTGAAAAATGCACCTTCTGTGTTCAACGGCTGCACAAAGCCCGCGCCCGCGCCAATGCCGAGGGCCGCGATTTCAGGCCCGATGAATATGTGCCGGCCTGTGTGCAAACCTGCACCGGCAAAGCCCGCTTCTTTGGCAATCTGGACGACTCCAACAGCACCGTTTCACAACTTTCACAAAGTCCCCGCGCGTTTCGCATGTTAGAAGATGTGGGCACGCATCCTAAAGTTATTTACCTGCGGGAGGGTTAAGCTATGTTGCATGTTGATACTCAAGATAAGGAAAAATTAATCAATCCCCTCTTTACCATGGGTGGCCGTTTCTGGGTCATCGTGGTCATTCTGCTGGCCTTTATTGGCTGGGGCGGTTATATGTATATTCGCCAGCTTATTTACGGCCTGGGCCAAACCGGTATGAATCGCCCTTCTTACTGGGGCGTGTATATGGTCAACTTCATCTTTTTTATCGGCATCAGCCATGCCGGCACCTTGATTTCGGCCATTTTGCGCGTCACCCAGGCCGAATGGCGGCGGCCCATTACCCGTGTAGCCGAGGCCATTACCGTCTTTGCCCTGATTGTGGGCACGTTGCAAATTGTGTTTGATTTAGGGCGGCCCGACCGTTTTCTGTACGTATTTGCTTACGGGCGGCTGCAATCGCCGCTGTTGTGGGATGCGGTTTCGGTGACGGCCTATTTTCTGGGGTCCATCACCTACCTGTATATGCCGCTTGTCCCGGATATGGCCATTGTACGCGATAACCTTCCCGCCAACACCCCGGCCTGGCGCAAAAAAATGTATACCTTGCTGGCTCTGGGCTGGCGTGGCAATAAAACACAGTGGATCAGGCTGGAAAAAGCCATTGCCGTACTGGCTATCATCATTATTCCGGTGGCAATTTCAGTGCATACCATTATCTCGTGGATATTGGCCACCACCGTGCAGCCCGGCTGGCACTCGACCATTTTTGGGCCCTACTTTGTGGTGGGGGCTATCTTCTCCGGCATTGGGGCCTTGTTTATTGCCATGACTACGGTTCGGAAACTGTTGGGATTAGAGTCGTACATTACCCTGCGCCAGTACCGCAACCTGGGCCTGCTCTTTATCGCTATGAACGCCATCTGGTTCTACTTTACCTACGCCGAACATTTAACCCTGGCCGCCGGCCAGCAATCGGCGGAATTTCCGGTGCTGGCCAGCAAGCTGTGGGGCCAGTTTGCGCCGGGCTTCTGGATTATGGTTTTGGCTATGTCCATCTCTTTTTGGGTGCTGGTGGTGCCGCTGCTCATCCCCAAATCTTTTGGGCGCGTGGTGGTCTTTCAACCGCGCTGGGCTTTAGTCTCGGCAGTGGTGGCGGTACTGGTTTTTTGGGGGATGCGTTATGCTCCGGCCCAAACCGTCAACGTTTCTGTGTTTGCCAATCCTGATGTTCGACTGCTTGGCTGGGCGGTGTTTGTTCTGGCTTTGATTGGCCTGGGGCTGGGCGTGACAATGTGGTTAAAACAACGCCCCGTGACTGCTACGGTCATTGCCTCGGCGTGCGTCCTGATTGGCATGTGGCTGGAACGGTGGAACATTGTAGTGCCCACCATGACTCACCCCCGCCTGATGGATTTCTGGTTCTATATGCCCACCATGACCGAAATTTCACTAACTGCGGCTTCAATAGCTGCCTTTACACTAATGTTTTTGATATTCTTTAAACTCTTCCCGGCAGTCTCTATTTGGGAAGTGGCTGAAGGCCGGGTTATTGCCAAAGCGCAAGCCGGCATCCAGATTCCCGAACCGGAATCGTCAACGCCTCAACGCAAATTCCGGGGCTTCCAATTCCGGTAAAAACCTAGGCTCTACGGGATTTCGCAGGATCAAAATAAAGAATTTGCCACGAATTGCGTAACTACTTAGGCACACACCTTTGTAGCCGCTAT
>CAYWSS010000757.1:0-2987 GCA_964460505.1 uncultured Caldilineaceae bacterium
ACTGGACGAAAACCACACACAAGCAAAACCCGGTATTGTGCTAAACTCATGGCGATAAACATAACATGATGATTGGAGGAAATAGGCCTCCAAGCTGAAGCTGAACGTGCAAAGAGGTATTTATTGTTCTGGATAGTCACCATCGTTTCAATCCTGTTTCTAATAGCCGGCGCAGCGTTGGCGTATGTGGTGGGCGCTGCTGCCGTACTGACCTTCATCGCGAGCGACAACGCCCGTTATTTGGCTGTACTGCCACAGCGAATATTCAGTCAGCTCGACATATTTGCCCTGATGGCCATGGTGCTTTTCATCATGACCGGGGAAGTAATGAATCGCACCGGTGTAACCCGCTCTCTCATCAACTTCTCCATGTCCATTGTGGGGCGGTTCAAAGGCGGCCTGGGTCACGTAAATATATTAACATCCATTTTTTTTGCAGGCGTAAGCGGCTCGGCAGTAGCCGATGCCGCCGCACTTTCCAATACGCTCGTTCCGGCCATGCGGGAGCAGGGGTATACCAATCAATATGCGGGCGCTGTTACGGCTGCTTCCTCTGTTATCGGTCCGATTATTCCGCCATCAATTATTCTCATATTTTACGGTGCGTGGATGCAGGTCTCTATCGGCGGTCTGTTTGCCGCCGGCATATTCCCCGGACTTTTGCTGGGGGCTGTTCTGATGCTTGCAAATTCAATTTTTGCCCACCGGCAAGGCCACCCGGGCGGCCACGACACACAGGTTCCCGCGTTCTGGTCCAGCCTGCTTAAATCAGCGCCTGCGCTGATGTTGCCGACCATTATTCTCGGCGGCATCGTTTTCGGCATCGCCACCCCAACCGAAGCCGCCGGGGTGGCCGTGGCGGCTGCGCTGCTGGCTGGTTTCTTTTACGGTGGAGTCAGTCTAAAAGTTATCTGGCAATGTTTTGAACGTTCTGCTATTTTAGCTGGATCGATCTTTATGATCCTGGCTGCGGCTGCCTGCGCAGCTTATATCGGTTCATTGGAGCAGTGGCCCCAACAGATCGCTGAACTTGCGATTGAGACCGGGTTGACCGGTACATCTTTTCTGCTGCTGATCAATCTGATATTTCTGATCGCCGGGATGTTTATGGATATTCCGATGGCGCTGGCCCTGCTGGTGCCGTTGTTTGGGCCGGCAGCGGTTGCTCAGGGTGTTCATCCCATTCATTTGGGTATCATTTTGTGCCTGAACCTGACAATGGGACTTATCACCCCGCCGCTGGGCGGCTGTCTGATTGTTGTTTCCGCCATATCGGGCGAAAACTACTGGACATTGGCAAAAGCGACACTCCCCTTTATCCTGGTGGAAATCGTCGTGTTGCTGGTCATCACGCTTGTTCCATCGCTGTCGCTTTATTTACCCCGTATCCTGGGATTTTTATAAAAACGAAAGGAGGTAACGTCATGAAGAAATCACAAACCATTTTATCTGTTATCATCTACCTGGCAGTAATTCTGCTAATGGGCGGCAAGGTCTTTGCCGGAGGCGAGATAAAGCTGGCTTTAGACTGCCCGCCCGATCCGGGGAAATGCGGCACCTATCTCTGGTCTAAGACATTTGCCGACGATCTGAAATCCAAAGGAATTAAAGTCAAGCTTTACGCAAAAGACGCACTGGGCGGCGAAGCCGAAAAACTGGATCAGGTAAGTCAGGGTCTCCTTGAGATATCCAATTCTGATCTGGCCAAAGCCGGAAGTCTCGACCCTACCATATTCGGCTTTTACCTCCCGTTTCTTTTTGAAGACATGGACCATCTTTTCCGGACGCTTAAAAACACCGATCTTTTAGCCAGGATTAATGCAGGGACGACCAAGCGGGGCGTCCGTGTTCTAGACCTGATCCCGGTGGGCGACATGGCCGGCATCATCACCACTAAAAAATTCATCAAGACCCCTGCCGACTTCAAAGGCGTCCGCATGCGCGCCCTGGATAAAAAGCAGGCCAAATGGTTGGAAATTTGGGGGGCCAACGCCGTGATCATTCCATGGCCTGAAATTTACAACGCGCTGCAGACAGGCGTAGCCGACGGTTATATGAACCCGGCTTTTGTGCCGATCATGTTCAAACACACCGAGGTACTCAAATACTATTCGGATGTTAAGCTGGCGCCGGCGCTTCGGATCGCAATATGTTCCGAAGACTGGTACAAAGGACTGAACGATAATGAGAGGACTGTTGTCGATGAAGGTGTTGCAAAAGCGAACGCTGCTGTTCAGGCGTGGGTTAAAAAGGCGGAAGTACAGGGTTTAGATGCTCTCAGGAAGGCCGGCATGCAGGTTTATGTCAACTCATCCGAAGAAAAGGCCAAGTTTGCTGCGTTGATCAGATCCAGTTACACCGACATCGTACCTGAGAAAATTGTAACGATGTTTATTCGGGCGGCTGAAAAACAACGATAGGGAAAAGCTGATGCGCCGGGCTATTGCATTGATCAGCTACGGACTTGATAAATTCTGCCGGGCGGCAGGCATCGGATTTCTGAGCCTGATGCTACTGCTGGTGCTGTTTCAGGTGCTTGCCAGGTATATCTTCCAGGCCGTGCCGGTCTGGACAGAGGATGCCGCCCGCTACTGTATGATCTGGGGTGGTTTGTTCGGTGCCACAGCAGCGTTCAGGGCCGACCGGGACCCCAGGTTGATACAGCCCCCGCAAACCGGCTCGAAGGTCCGAATCATCGGTTACGCATGGCTGAGGTCCGTTGCTGTGGTCGTATTTCTGGGGCCGGTTCTCTATCACAGTGGTCGTTTTCTGGACCGGGGTTTACATCGACTCAACGAAGGGCTGGAAATACCGATGGCCTGGATTACCGTGACCGTACCGATCGCGGTGGTGATCATTTTAATTCATCTTCTGGCCCGGCTGGTCGGACCCGATAGCTATCAGCCGGACCGGAAGAGCTGAATTACCCATTGGGTCTTCCCAATCTCGTACAAATTTCAACGGCTAAAGCGAATATAATATCGGGG
>CAYWSS010000758.1:0-2982 GCA_964460505.1 uncultured Caldilineaceae bacterium
AATTAACAGTCGGTTAAATTGCCGGCGCAGGAAGAGTTGTGTATGCTGGTACATAGTTCCCCATAGTCATCAAAAAACACCTGCACGCGACAAAAGGCTGCCAGTATGGCAAAAAACATAGCGAACAATAATAATGCTCCCAACCCTATAAATAATTTTATCCGGATGCTCCGCAGAAATAAACTGCTGCTGATTGATCTAGCCGTGGTGGTGGTCGCTTTGCTCATGACTGTTACCGAGGGGGTGACCTTGATATTTTTGTTTCACCTGATGTTTTTTATTTTGACTCTTGGGGCGTTTTATTGGGGTTTCCGCGCGTTTGCTTTTCGGGCAACGTTTTGGGTATCGGTAACCGCAATTTTGGTATTTGTAAAAATATATCGAGACCACGTGCATGCAGATGAGTTTATTGAACTCCCGTTAATGACCGCCATCCTGGTGTTGGTTTTTGTTATTGCCGGAAAACGGGCAAAAGCAGAGGGGGCGCTGCAAAAAACCAACGAGGAGTTGGAAGATCGTGTTGCAAAACGCACAGCCGAATTAACCGGAACCAATACCGAGCTTGTGCATGAAGTTGCCGAGCGAAAAGAGAGAGAAAAAACCATGCAAAAACTCTCCGGCGTGGTTGAACAAACAGCGGATTTTGTAATTATCACTGATAAGGAAGGTGTTATCGAATACGTTAATCCAATTTTTGAAAAAGAAATTGGGTTTACAAAGGAAGAAGCGATTGGTCAGACACCCAGAATCCTCAAATCGGGTCAACACCCTCCGGAAACCTATAAAAGACTGTGGAAAGATATTCTGGACGGATATGTTCACCGTGAGGTCATTATCAACAAAAAGAAAAATGGGGAGCTATTTTTTGAAGACAAGACTATCACGCCCCTCAGAGACAGGCACGGTAGCATCACCCACTTTGTCTCGACCGGTCAGGATATTACTGAGCGTATGAAGGCCGCGGAGGCATTACGGGAGAGTGAGGTTAAGTTTCGTTCGCTCACCGAAACTGCTGCGGCCGCAATATTTATATATCAAAACAACCAGTTTCGTTATGTAAATCCTGCTGCCGAATCCATCACCGGCTATTCTCAGCAAGAACTCCATTCAATGAATTTTTGGAAAATTGTCCATCCGGATTTTCAGGAATTCTTTCCCAGCCCAGATTCATTGCCGGAGCAACCCAGGCCGGTTGCCCGGCGGCACGAAGTTAAATTTTTAACCAGGAGTAACCAGGAGGTTTGGGTTGATGTCACCTCTGGGATAATCGATTTTGAGGGAGAGCCGGCCGTATTAGGCACGGCCTTTGATATTACTCTCCGCAAACAGGTTGAGAAGGAACGCGAGCGTTTGTTAACTACCGAACATGAACAGCGTTTGTTGGCCGAAACTCTGGGAGAGGTATTCCTGGCCCTGACCGCCCAAACCAGCTATGATTCTGTGCTGGATGAAATCTTGCGCCAGACCCAGCGCATAATTTCCTTTAGTGCAGCCAATATCATGCTATTAAACGATAGTATTCTGCGTATTGCTCACCAACAAGGTTACGACAATTTTGACAGTAAGGATATAATTTCTAATCTTGAGCAATCACTGGCCGATTTTCCATTAGATGCTCAAGTTGTTCAGACCCGGCAACCATTAATCGTTTACAACACCCACCAAAACCCACACTGGGTCACTACACCTGAGGCCGGCTGGATTAAATCATTTATTGCCGTACCCATCTGTTTGCAAGAACGGGTTTTAGGCCTGCTTCGGTTAGACAGTGATAGGTTCAATAAGTTTTCTGCGCAAGATATTGAACGGTTGCAACCGCTGGCAAATGCGGCTGCCATTGCTCTGGAAAACGTCCGGCTGTACGAGCAAGCGCAGCTTGAACTGGCCGAACGAATTCAGACAGAGAAAGAATTGCGCCGCGTAGCTGCCAGAAATCAAGCCATCTTAGATGCAATCCCCGATACAATTCTCCATCTCAATCGCCAGGGGCATCTTCTGACTTATAAAGTTCGGGACGATAATTTGGCGCAAGGTTTAGTAGGAACCGTGAGAGCGGGCGAAGATTTAAGCCAGATGCTGCCGGCAGATTTAGTGGAGATTATGTTGCACTACATTAACCGGACCCTTAATACCGGCAGGGTCCAGATTTTTGAATATCAGCTCTTCAATAAGCAAGCTCCCCAGGATTTTGAGGCCCAGTTGGCCGTAAGTGGCCCAGACGAAGTATTGGTTATTTTTCGAGACATCACTGAGCGTAAAGCGCGGGCAGCCGCTGTGGAGCAGGAACGGTCCCGTATTGCACGTGATTTGCACGACCTGCTGGGACAAAACCTTGGTTATTTGTGTTTGAAATTAGATAAATTTACGCTGGTAGATAGCTCGGCCCACGGGGAGACTATTCAACCAGAAATAATGCAAATGCGAAATGTTGCCAACAAAGCTTATGAACTGGTAAGAAATATGCTGGCGGCTGCCCGCCCTTCAAATTCAGCCGATCTGGCCAGAGCCTTACTTGCTCAAACTAAATCGGTTGGTACCCGGGCTTTCTTTAAAGTTCAATTAACCAGCGCGGGCCGGGTTAGCCCTCTCTCTCCGGTGGTGCAGCAGCAGGTTCTCTATATTTTTCATGAAGCGTTGAACAACGTCGAAAAACATGCTAATGCTCAAGCTGTTAATATTAACGTAACCTGGCTTGAAGAAACTCTGCTTATTACCTTCTCCGATGATGGCTGTGGTTTTGAAACGGATGCGCTTCAAACTGAGGGGCATTTTGGCCTGATGATTATGCAAGAACGGGCCGAGGAAATCAACGGGCATCTCTCACTTACGTCCAACTCTGGTACCGGCACAAAAATCACTCTACGCGTTCCTCTTGTTCCTGCTGCACAGGTTGCAACTGAATAGGTAATCTCATAATACGGAAAAACTGGCATCGCTTCAATGTATCCAAATAATAGGTTTACACTTTAGGCCAAAAAATAA
>CAYWSS010000759.1:0-2977 GCA_964460505.1 uncultured Caldilineaceae bacterium
TACTTTCAGTGGCCCTAAAAGTGCCGGTCACTTTAATTTACCTGATGGCTTTTGCAGTATTGCCAAATCTTTATATGGAAAAAGTTATAATATGATTAATAACCAAAATCAAAATAGTATTCAAATTACCTGGCAGGCAATCCTCTGGCGCTTGTTATTAACCCTGCTGCTCCTCTTTTTTCTGGGAGTCTCCAGCCTGACGTTTTTTAACCCTGCCGCCAATTCTACACAAGAGTCGCTGCCGCTGTCCTACGAATTAAGTATTTCCAAATAAGAGCGCAACCGTTAGGTTAGGCCACTTAGGAATGGTGCGTAAACAACTTGCCCAATTGGGACCGGCACCATATTGCGTATTGCGTACCCCGTAAAGAGCAAAATTATACGCAATACGCAATACGAGGAAACAGGTAAGTTAATTAATTCTTATTCCTTACTATTATTGTCTTGAATTCTTTAAAAAGGTTACGCCAAAACAACACTTTCAGCCATTCGCTGATTCCCCCACTTTCGAGTATCATGCATTTATGCATGTAAGTAAACGTATCGGACTCATTGTAATCCTGTTTTCCCTGCTATTTTCACCATCCAGCCAGATTTTCAGGGCACACGCTCAAGGTGCGGATTCGGTTGCTGAAATCATGAGCCGGATGTCTGTTGATGACAAAGTAGGACAGTTATTTATTGTTCCGTTTGGTGGGTCAGACGCCAACCCCGGCTCTGATGTGTGGCAATTGATTACAGAATACAAAGTGGGGGGGGTGATATTGCTAACAGCAAACAGCAATTTTAATAACGACCCCTCCGCCCCGCGCCAAATTACAGAATTAAACAACGCCCTGAAAACAACAGCGTTTCACACCAATGGCATCCCCCTGTTTGTATCCATTGACCACGAAGGCGATGGGTATCCGTATACCCGCATCACGCGGGGTGTTTCTCCGGTTCCGGGGCAGATGGCTATTGGCGCCACCTGGAACACCACCAATGCCGAAGCCATTGGGCAGGTTGTGGGCCAGGAGCTAGCGGCTATGGGCATCAATTTGCTTTTTGGCCCCAGCCTGGATGTATTAAACGACCCCCGCCCCACCGGACGCGGTGACATCGGCACCCGGGTATTTGGCGGCGACCCTTACTGGGTGGGGCAAATGGGGCGAGCCTACGTGCGAGGCATTCATCAGGGCAGCCATGGAACCGTGGCCACCGTAGCCAAGCATTTCCCCGGTCACGGCGGCAGCGACCGCCTGCCGGACAACGAAGTGGCTACCGTTGACAAATCCCTTCAGGAATTGCGCCGTATCGAGCTGCCCCCCTTTTTTGAGGCCACCGCCAAAATAGAAGACGACCCCCTGGGCGTAACGGATGCCCTCATGTCCAGCCACATCCGCTATCGAGGCTTTCAGGGCGATATTCGTCAATTGACTGCCCCCATCAGTTTTGATGCCGATGGTATGGCCACCCTCACCACTCTGCCGGAAATAGCGCCCTGGCGGGAAAACGGCGGCTTGATTATCAGCGACGCGCTGGGCGTGCCCGCGGTGCGCAAACATTTTGACCCATCGCTGGAAAGCTTTCCCCACCGGCGCATTGCCAAAGATGCTTTTTTGGCCGGAAACGATGTCCTGAGCCTGGTGCAGTTCGATTTAAAATCCATTTGGCCGGATCAATTTGCCAACATCAAGGACACTATCTTTTTCTTCCGTACCGAATACATCAACAATCCGGCCTTTGCCGCCAAAGTGGACAAAGCCGTGGCCCGAATTCTGCGACTCAAGCTCAACCTTTATCCAGAGGTAACCCTTGATGCCCTCAACACCGACCCTGTCCAGGCCCTGCAAACCGCCGCCCAGCCACGCCCAATAATTAGCGATATTGCCCGCCACAGTTCAACACTGCTGTACCCATCACCCGAAGAGCTGCGGCTACGGCTGCCCGAACCGCCCCGCCCGGATGAAAAAATTCTGATTATCAATGACACCCGCTTTGCCCGCGAATGTTTTACTGAGTCCTGCCAACCGATGGAACTGTTCATACCGCGCAACACCCTGCAAGACACCATCCTCAGGCTGTACGGGCCGGGGGCCACCGGACAAATTCAACCGGAAAATATCAGCACCATCACGTTTTCCGAGTTAAAGCAAGCGCTTGGAGGCTCAATTTTGCCCCTGAACGACCCCACCGCAGAAACCGCCTCGGAGGAAAACAAAGCAATCCAGCTTGGCGCGGAAGAGGTGGCCGCCCACATTCAGGCAGCGGACTGGCTGATATTCTCAATGCTGGATTTGAATATCAGCCGCTACCCCGATTCGGATGCACTCAAACTTTTTTTAAGCCAGGAAAGCGGGATGCTGCGTGGCAAAAATACCGTTGTTTTGTCCTTTAACGCTCCCTACTATCTGGACACCACAGAAGTGACCAAACTGACCGCCTACTTTGGATTATACAGCAAAACCCTGCCGCACATTGAAGAAGCAGTGCGCGCCCTGTTTGGTGAGGCCGAATTGAGCGGCCACCCGCCGGTTTCGGTAGAGGGCATTGGCTACGACCTGCCCAATGCGCTGGCCCCCGACCCCGACCAGGAATTAGTAATTGAATTGCTGGAGACACCCCCGGAAAATGAACTGCCCCCGGTTTCGGTATCGGTTCGGGTGGGGCCGGTTTTTGACCGCAACGGTAATCTGGTGCCCGACGACACGCCCGTAGATTTTATTTTTACGCTCAACAGCCAGGAGGCAGGCCGGGAGATTGCCTACACCACAGACGGCTTTGCCCTGGCGCAGCTATCGCTGACCGAACCGGGCGAAACCGAAATTTCGGCGCTGGCCGGACCGGCAGTTGCCAAACAACCGGTGCGGGTCTCGGTGCAAGCATTAGCCACCCCAACGGCTCCGCCACCCACTCCACACCCCACGGGCACCCCCACTCCCCACGCAACCCCCCAACATACAGAGACCCCCACACACACCCCCACTACTGTGAC
>CAYWSS010000760.1:0-2973 GCA_964460505.1 uncultured Caldilineaceae bacterium
AGAAACATCATTCGTGACAACGAAGCCGGCCTGCTTGGTGGAGGGATGGCAGTTTTTAACAGTGAAATAACAATGACCAACTCAGTCCTTGTTGACAATCGAGCCGGAATAAAGGGCAGCGGTTTACACGTCGATGATGGTTCTGCGGCTCATTTGTGGCATACCACCGTCGCTCGCAATAGCGGTGGCGATGGCAGCGGGATTCACGTTGCCAGTGCTGGCGAATCCACGGCAATAACTCTGACCAACACTATCCTGGTCAGTCAAACGGTGGGAATCACGGCTTCGGACGGAACCAGCGTTACCATGGATGCCACCCTCTGGGGTGATGGTCAATGGGTAAATGGAAGCGACTGGGACGGGGCTGGTAGTATCGTTACCGGTACAATCAATGCTTGGGGTGATCCAGCGTTTCTCGATCCGGAGGCAGGCAATTACCATCTCCGCTACGGGAGCGCGGCTCTTGACAAAGGTGTGAATGCAGGTGTTTCCATTGATATTGACGGTGAACTTCGTCCCTATGGCGCAGGTTTCGACCTCGGCGCAGATGAGGGCCAACCCAGTTTAACCGTAATCAAAGCGGCCACACCCGGCCTCGCACGGGCTGGCAATGCCCTCACCTACACCATCCGGGTGACCAACACCGGCTACATCAGCCTGGCTGCCACCATTACCGATATCTTGCCCAATTTCGTCACCCCCACCGGAATTCTCACCTGGATGCCAACCATCACATCTCCGGGCGGTATCTGGACAGAGCAAATTGTCGTCACGGTAGAAGCCGGCTATGAGGGGGCGCTGACCAATATGGTACAGGTTACAACCAAGGAAGGGGCCGGCGGAATTTATACGCAGACTTCAACAGTTGGGCGATTTTACTATTTTCCGATCATCTTCCGGGATGACTGACGATATGTGGAAAGGCTGCCTGAGAGACAAAGACAGAGAAAAAGGCAAACAAAATGTTAGACCAAATCTCATTGACTCAAGTTCATTTGGCCAGGGGTGTTTTTCGAGGAATAAGCTTGTTGATTTTCGGGTTAACAATATTCCTGAGTATCGCTGTCCCAGCCAATTCATCCGGCGACAATTCAGCTTTTGGAAATGTGAGCGGGAAGGGAGCATTGAATACTGCTGCCGATAATCTTGCCGGGCGTCATTCTGGCGGCGCAATTCTGACAACTACCCTCTATCTGCCTCTGGTGTACAAAGCCCCGCCAACGCTCAAGGATAGGGTCTCCAGAACATCGGTCAGTTTGCCTCACCCCCTGGCCCCGGCCACCGGCAGTTTTTGCACCTGGGATTGGTGCACAATTTCTCCACGTCTCTATCACGAACCCCTGGCGGATGGCCGCACCCTGCTGGGTTGGACAGACTCGAACGGAAATGGTCACGTCAGCATTATCTCCACCACCATCGAACACACCTTTGATTTCTCTCACTCTGTACGCGGTTTGGCGACACACGACAACGGCGACTTTGCAGTACTGCTCTGGAATTCCGGTTCAGGGGCGATGTCCATATCCAAACGGAATGCCGTTGGAGGTGAAATCTGGACGACCAATATCCAGGGGCCGTTGACAGTGACCGATTTCTGGTTGGGCGGTAGCCGGTTGACCTATGGCAATGGAAAATATGCTGCCTATTTCACAGTCAGGGGCGTTTCGGGCTGGGTTGCGGGTCACTTTGGGGATCAACTGACCTACGTCGATGATCATGGCGTTGTCCAGCCGGGCGGCTGGGAGTGGGGCTGTTCTCACTCTATGGCCCAATTGGTCAGTTATCACCCGGACCTGGATCAATTTGCAGCCATCTGCGCCAGCGACTGTTATTCCAGCAAAGGGATCCTCATCTTCAACAACCACGTGGTCTACACCAGCGATGGGAATTGTGGAGGATTTACATCGGCGCAATTGGGGCAGGTTGCCCTCAGTAATGGAGGCTGGAAACTGGTGTTCAGCACCCTGGATCGTTCCTGTTGTGACGGGCACGGCGTTGGCCTGGCAACAATTGACGGAAACTTTCGCAGTAGCTACACCTGGCTGACCGATTCAAACGGCGCTTACGAACGGGACCCCGCGCTCGCCAGTTTGGGGTCCGGCACGGAGCAATATCTGGTAGGGTGGATCACAACGAATGACGATCTGTTCTGGTTGGGAGTTATAGACGGGCAGGGAAACTTTCTGGACGGGCCGGAAGAGGTCACGTCAAAAGGTGTGTTGTGGGGCAATCGGGATGACTCTTTTCGTTCTCGCGGTGATGGCAGCGTATCCTGGGTTTACGGAGAGCCGGGCAGTACAACCCTGTATCTGTTTCGTTTCATTAGATAGTCGCCATCTTGACGACCAGCCAAAACAGTTTCACGGCTTGGGTGTGGGATGCAAAAAAGGGGTTGTTCTTTTCAGCGTACCTGGTCGTATGGCCCAATGGAGCCATAATGGCAGCCGCATCCTGGTTGCTGACGAAGATGGCGTTGTGCATCAGTACTATACTCGATTGAAAGATTTGCTAACAGTCGCTTGTGAAAATGCGCCTCGCAATATGAGTCGAGCAGAATGGGAGCAATTTATGGGCGATAAACCGTACCAAGAAACTTGTCCCGGCAAGTTGGTACCCGGGGAATGAAGTGTTGCTCTCTTTTGACATACATTGGCAGCCCCTTTGTCAATCATTGTATACCCCTGTCGATTACTCCAGGCAGCGTCGAAACGGTCACAGCCCAATTAAACAAGCGGCGGCAAAAGACGATCCCGAATCGCGCCAGTACAGAAGCGTCTTTCTTGGTCGGCCTGGCTCACCCAATTGCCAATTATGCTCACGCAGCCACAGGGTCGCGTGCCCCGGCGATGCAGACGGGTTATCAAGCGGCGGTAAAACTGCTCGGTCCCCGGGCGTATCATCTGGCAGCAACCATCCCCCACTTGATCCTGAATGAAGCGCCCTTGCCGGATTTTAGATCGAGGCGAGTTGATA
>CAYWSS010000761.1:0-2971 GCA_964460505.1 uncultured Caldilineaceae bacterium
TGTTTTTATGGGAATATCTCTGTCGATTGGTACAAATACATCAAACTGAATAGGAATGTTGGCCCGGATGGGGACATTTATGGGTACTTCCTCGTCTACAAACGGAACCGAGATTGGGATTTCAAACGTTTCATCCAGTTCGATAACCCGATTAATGGGTACTGTAATCACGTCATTAAACGAAATCGTGGTATCTACCGGAAAGACCTCATCAATTTCCAGAGCTACCGGCACCTCGATTTTCTCATCGAAGGGAATTTCGTTATCGATGGTCAGGGTGTGTTTTATTTGAATATTTACCGGTACGGAGATTTCTTCGTTGATGGCAATGGTGGTGGAGACAGGAATGACCTGATTGATATTGACAGTGTACTCAAGGTGGTCATTGGCCAGGTCGGTCAGTTGGGTGGCAGCTTGATTGAGCGCGGTGGTTAGGGTGGTTTGGGCGCGGATTAAATTGTAAACCAATATAACCACCACCGCCGTCAGTAGAATCATCCAAAGGAGCGTGAGGCGTTGAAACAGGGTAATTTTTTTACGTTGTTGAGAATCTTCGTCCATCGGTTAAATCTGCTTCTGGCTTTCTGTTTGAAATGTTTCCGACCATTGTTGGCCGCAGTTTGAGCAGAGAAAATCATGCCGGTAGGTGATGCGAAGCAGGGCAATCGTCCGCGCTTTGGCAGAGGGCGCATCCTCGGGCATAGAAATGGGTTGGTGGTCTAGCTGCCGCTTAATTTCTTTGGGCAGGCTGCGGGTAATTTTGTCTGCTCTACAATTGGGACAGGTTTGGCTGCTCACAATTTTCTCTGGGCCATAAGGCCTGTAAATTCTTCAAAAAAGTTCAGCGCATCGTGCGGGCCGGGAGAAGATTCCGGGTGGTACTGGATGCTGAAAATTGGTTTGCTTTTGTGGCGCAAGCCTTCGATGCAGCCGTCGTTCAGGTTGATATGGCTCACTTCCACATCGTCCGGCAAAGAGCCGGCAGTGAGCGCAAAACCGTGATTGTGGCTGGTAATTGATACCCCGCCTCTATTCCTTCCCGCCGGCGGGAGAGACGCCGGCGGGATAATTTCTTTCACCGGCTGGTTTCCCCCACGATGTCCGAATTTTAATTTGTGACTGCTGCCCCCAAGAGCCAACCCCAAAATTTGATGCCCCAGGCAGATGCCAAACATCGGCAAACCGCTCTCAACAAGCCGGCGCACTTCCGCGATGGCGTAGGTGACTGCGGCGGGGTCGCCGGGGCCGTTGGAAAGAAAAATGCCGTCGGGTTGTAGGGCCAGCACATCGCCGGCGGTGGTGTTTGCGGGAACGACGGTGACATGGCAGCCGGCAGCGGTCAACAAGCGCAGAATGTTGTGTTTAATGCCAAAATCGTAGGCAACCACTTTGTAGGATTTGCGATTTACGATTTCTGATTTACGATTGATCGCCGCGTACCAGGTTTTGTTTACCGGTTCTTTCCAGGTGTAGGGTTCGGTACAGGAGACTTTTTGGGCCAGATCGCGCCCTTCCATGGTGGGGGCGTTGCGGGCCATTGCCACTAAATCAGCGGCAGACAGGGCCGGGTCGGCGGAGAGGGCGGCCATCATGGCTCCGGCGGTACGAATGTGGCGCACCAGCGCCCGCGTATCGATTTCTGTCAGGCCAGGCAGGTTGTGCGCTTGCAGGTAGTCGGGCAAGGATTGGCCGGCTCGCCAGTTGCTTACCCGGCGGCTTACCTCGCGCACAATCAGGCCGGCAGCCCACGGGCGGTTGGCTTCAATATCTTCCGGGTTAACGCCCACGTTGCCAATATGGGGACAGGTCATGGTCACAAGCTGGCCGCAGTAGGAGGGGTCGGTCAGAATTTCCTGGTAGCCGGTCATACTGGTGTTGAATACCACTTCACCGGTGACGGTACCCGGCGCGCCAAAGGATTGGCCGCGAAAAACGGCGCCATCGGCCAGGGCCAGGGTAGCAGGGATGGTGTTTGTCACGGCAGCTTGCTCAAAAAATCTTTGATTTTGGTTACAAATTGTTCAGCATTGGCCACAATATTTTTGGCCTCAACTGAAGGGATACCGGACTGCACATCGTAATCGCTAATTTGTCGGGACTGAAAAACCTGCGTTAACATTTTTCCGTATTGATTATCAAGTTGACTACTTTTGATGAACTGTAGTCCAAATTGATTAATAACTTCGGCGTGGCTGCGTGTTTTAATATCTATTGAATCAAGAGCAGCTTTAGCCGCATAAAACATAGCATAATAAGTTCTGGAAACGGCATCGTCATAGAGCGCCGAGTTTAGCAAAAGCTGCGCCGAGGCAAGACTTTCTCCAGCGCGGGTTAGCAATGCCTGAGTTAGTTTGGATGTTTGCGCCACAATTCAATTCCTTCTTTATCAATTTGTTAAATGAGAGGAAACGGGTTAACCAGCCGGTCTTTACTTACAACTGTGAGCGAGATAAAAACGCCGTGTTTAAGCATTAGGCCGGTGGCTAAATTTATAATTTCCAGCCCATGTGGATCGCCAGAAAGGGCGACGTAAAAACCGTCAGGCAGCCGTTTCTGTAGCCAGTTGACTACCACCAGCACGTCCACACCGGAATCCGGCCGGGCTTCGCCTCTGGCATACGAACCAAACAAGATGAGGCGATCAATCTGACCGGGTAGTTCAGCCAGGAGCAGGTTCCGATATTCGTCTAATACTTTCTGTATAGCGGTTGAAACAATCATAGTTGTGGGGGCGATAAATTGAACCGTCGCCATTTTTAAGGTTGCAACGCATTAAGATTTATGGTTCTTTGAGGTTTTCTGTGGTGGAGTCCCAAAGTTTGCTTTGTGGGATAACCTCGTTAGGCAAAGCAAGCTTTGCAATTCCTGTTTACTCCACAATTTCTCAAAGAGCCAGATTTTTGTATCTTTTCAATAGTAACCGTTTACCCCCCTACCAGAATTATGTCATTCCCGCATGCTTTTAGCGGGA
>CAYWSS010000762.1:0-2967 GCA_964460505.1 uncultured Caldilineaceae bacterium
GATAGAGAATAACTCCCCTAATTTCCTTGAGATACCCCCACCCCTACCCCCAGATTTAATAAACCGGTGTTATTGGGGCCGGCTGACGGCAAAAAATACGGCAGGGACGAAGAGCTGGTCTTGCGCTGGGAAAATTTGGGGACTCTGGGCCCCAACGAATATTATGCCGTGCGGATGACCTGGCAGCAAGATGGCCAGTTGGCCTATGGCGGCACCAATACCAAAGACAATTACTGGCTTATTCCGGCTGACCTCTACTGGGGCCTGGCCGACGAATTTACGGGCCGGCAGTATGACTGGTACGTTTACATTGAGGAAATCACCATAGATGACAACGGTCAGCAAGTTGGCCGCCCCATCAGCGACACCAGCGACTCGATGTCATTCTTGTGGCAACAGTGAGCAGCATTATGAGCACATTTAAAGAGATACTTCAACAAATTGCAACCGACCCGGAATTACATACCGCCCATCTTTTCATCCTCTCAAAAATGGATAAAGAATCGCTGGATGTCTTTAAAGACATCTGGCCTACAATCCCCGTCCCACGACGAAGAGGCGTGATGCAGGAACTGCTGGATATTACAGAGATCAATTTTGAGGTGGACTTTGATCCGATTTTCCTGCTGGGCCTGGCCGATGATGATGCCGAAGTGAGGGCATTTTCAATAAAATGCCTGTGGGAACATGAGGAGGCGGTTTTTATCAAACCGTTGGTTCACCTGTTGAAAGCAGACGAAGCGGCGGTGGTCAGAGCCGCCGCCGCATCCGCGCTGGGCAAATTTATCTACCTGCGGGAGTTAGAAAAAATTGACCCCAACGAAGTGGGCCTGGCCGAAGAGGCGCTGCTGGAAACCATCTACCAGGCCACCGAAGATGTGGAAGTACGGCGGCGGGCCATTGAAGCCGTTTCCTATTCCGGCGACCCGCGCATTACGCTGATTATCGAAGCCGCCTATTTTAATGACAATGAAAAGATGCAGGTGAGCGCTATTTTTGCCATGGGGCGCAACGCCGATACCCGCTGGCTGAACACCGTTACCACCGAACTGGACAATCCCGGCACCGAAATTCGTTTTGAAGCGGTGCGCGCCTGCGGCGAACTGGAAGCCAAAGATGCGGTTGAAAAATTGATTATGATTATTGAGCAGGATCCCGACCTGGAAGTTCAGCAAGCGGCCATCTGGGCTTTGGGGCGCATTGGCGGGAAAATTGCCCGCGAAGCTCTGGAAATTTGCGTGGAAGCTGAGCACGAAGTATTGGCCCTGGCCGCAGAAGATGCCCTTGATGAACTCAATCTGTTTGATGATTCAATGATGCTCTACGATTTTACCGAATACGTTGACGCCGATGAAATGCACCTCGAAGGTAATCACTCACTCCCCGCCCCCCCCCAACCTTCCTTCGGTCGCCCCCACGAGCAGGAAGAACTTTAAACCTCCCCCTGCGGGCGGGTAAATATCCAGTGAGCCCGCTTCTGCCAACGAATATTAAGGAATGGTGCGTAAATAACTTACCCAATGCAGAGTGTTGCATAAGTCATCCGGCAATCTGAGCGTACTTTAACAATTCAGCATTTGAGATAAAATGGGGACATCTTTAATAGAAAGGAGGTGTTCCCATGGCGAAAAAGAAGAAGGGTGCAGGGGGCTCAGGCCGGAAATTTAAGCCCAAACCGGAATTTCGCAGCCAGGTAGAGGACGAGATTGTAGACCAGTTACTCTATCGTTTTGTGGCGCTGGTCCAGAAGGGGTTAGAGTTGATGTTGGACGCCCCTTCGGACCTGACCCGCACGGAATTCCGGCAGAATCCGGCTCTGGCCTACACAGCCGAGGATATACCGGCCTTGGCGTTGTGGGCAGCGACGATGGCCTACGAACTGCCGTGGCCGGAATTCCGGCAGCACATCTTGACGCACCCGGCCCGGATGACCTTGTTGGGGGTGGAAACAAAGGCTGATTTGGATAGCTTGCTCCCCGATTTGGGGAATTATGCAGTTCGCTTGCTCGAGTTGGCGGTGCATGATGCCTTGAAGGAGGGAGATAAGCAAGAGCAACGTCCGGCGGGACAGAAGCCGAAAGTACAGGATGAATTTGCAGAGTTCATCGGAGCTTCTCGAGTTCTGAAGATGCTCAAGAAACGGCTGCGGCCATTGCTGAAACAATTAGACCGGCAAGACCCCAGCCGCCCCCGGCATCGTCCCCGCACCTATCGCACCCGTTCGTTTGTGCCGGCCGATTTGTTGCGTTGGATGTTGGGCTTGCAGTCTACCGCTGAATTGATCCGCAAGCTTAAGCAGCACCCAAATCTGGCTGGTGCAGCCCGCGAAGCGTCAAGTACCATAAGCACCGGGGGTGGCAGGCTGTGGAACGCTGCGTCTTCTTTGCCGCTATCGCCATGCTGGGCGTGGCCTGGGTCGCGGTCAAAACCGGACATCCCGATAAGATCCGCTCTGCCCGCACCTGGATTAGTTGCAATTAGAGCGTCAGCGCAACAATTGCATATTTTCGCGGTTCCGGTCAGCCGGCAATTGCACCGGGTTAGGTACGCTTGTCTCCTGATCCGGTCGGTTTCCACTTTTCCAGACCAAACAGGCATAATTATCTGTTTCTCCGGATAATTTTCTCAACGAAAACAAAAATCTTATGGCTTACTGGTACTTTACCATACACCATAATGCTGAATTGTTAATGTGCTACTGCACAAACGAAAGTTATGAAACACTCTGCAATGGGTAATGGTAACATATTGCGTACACCGTAAAGAGCAAAATTGTACGCAATACGAGCCAACGAATGAACGCCGGCCGATATTCGTTTACACTTGCACTGCCCGCAGGCGCAAGTGCTCGTTGGCTATTCGTTGACGCGATTGGATTATCCCCTTTTGTAAGTCCGGGTGCTGTTAAATTTACAGCAATTCCCGTTTTGGAAACTGTGCCGCCGATAATCACTTGGCCGGACTGAT
>CAYWSS010000763.1:0-2965 GCA_964460505.1 uncultured Caldilineaceae bacterium
CGCCCTAGCTGGGCACTGCGCTGGCGCCTGTTGCACACGAGGGGATGCCCAAAACAATACCCCCCGCCGTTAACGTTAATTCTATCTGGAGGCAAATCCAACTCATCCATCACGGCCAGGGCTTGCACGGCAAAAGCCTCATTAAGCTCAATCAAATCCAAATCGGCCACGCTTAACCCGGCCCGTTTTAGAGCCTTGCGCGTGGCCGGAATAGGGCCGTAGCCCATTGTCCGGGGGTCCACCCCGGCCGTGGCCGAGGCCAGGATACGGGCCATCGGCTTCAGTCCCAACGTCTCCGCTTTATCTGCCGAGGCCAGCAGCACTGCCGCCGCGCCGTCGTTGATGCCGGAAGAGTTTCCGGCGGTCACGGTTCCACCTGCGCGAAAAGCGGGCCGTAATTTAGCCAAAATTTCGGCGCTGGTGGTCAATTCATACTTGCCGTCAACCAGTTTCATCCGGGGGTGGCCGTCGGTATCGACGATGATGGGGTTGCCTTTGCGCTGCGGCACCGAGACCGGCACAATTTCGTCTTTGAAGCGTCCGGCGTTGATGGCGGCCACAGCCCGCCGCTGGCTTTCCAGAGCAAAGGCATCCTGCCGCTCCCGGCTGATATGCTTTTGCGCGTAAATGTTTTCAGCCGTTTCGCCCATCCCTTCCAGAGGAAACAAATCCTTCATTTTGGGGTTGGGAAAACGCCAGCCAATGGTGGTGTCGTAAATTTGGGCGTTGCGGGCAAAAGGGGTTGCACCCTTGCTGAGCGCGTAAGGGGCGCGGGTCATACTTTCAACGCCACCGGCAATGTAAACCTCGCCCTCGCCTATGCTGATAGCCCGATAGGCTTGAATGATAGCATCCAGCCCGGAGGCGCAGAGGCGGTTGAGCGTAATCCCCCCCACACTGTAGGGAAATTCGGCCAGCAGCAGAGCCATGCGGGCCACGTTGCGGTTATCTTCTCCGGCCTGGTTGGTGCAGCCCAGCATCACCTCTTCGATGTGGGCCGGGTTCAGGCCGGTGCGCTCGACCAGGGTTTTGAGTACCAGGGCGGCCATATCGTCGGGCCGTACCTGGCTTAGGGCGCCGGTATAAGTTCCAACCGGGGTGCGTACTGCGTCAATAATTACAGCTTGCGGCATTCTTTCTATCTCCCTTAGTAATTGTCTAGAAATAACTTCCGTTTTTGCCAGGAGATTAGAGATTGGAGATAGGGAGATTGGCTTAAGCATAAGCGGCAAAATCTCCAATCTCCTTATCTCTAATCTCAGATGAAATAGGGAAGTTATTTTTAGACGGTCACTTAGAATGTGTTCCGTTTCTTAGCGCAATTGTTTAACCTTGCCTTAACTGATACAATATCGGTAGTATCTTAAATCTAAATATCGGCAAGAGAGCTAAAATGGCTGACTCCGGCAAACGTTGGACTATTCGAGACCGGTACAACAACCTGATATATCTCACTCAGGAGCGATGGAAACACATTGTTGACGAAACAAATCATCCTGAGATGGCCGGCTACGAGGAATATCTAAAAACAACTATCAGCCATGGCCGGCGGCGAGCGACAAGAGCCGCTAAATCCTCGAAAGTATCGTTATTATCATTCATTTGAAGATTTGCCGGATGATGTTAATCACGTTGTTGCCATTGTTTTATTTAGTTTTGATATTGATAATCATGGACAAGCTATTTCAAATAATTTTATTGCGACAACTTTTTTCAAGCATATTCGGTAACTTCTCAATAATCCGGGGCGGAGTGCAGATTGCAATCTGCATTCCCCTGTTGCCCCCAAGTTATTGAGAAGATACCATATTCGCTTAAAGGGTTAATAATGAACCAAGAACCAATTTATTCCTACGATAAAGAAGCTGATGTGCTTTATATTTCTTTTTCTCCCGGTGAAAAAGCAACAACGGCTGTTGAATTGAATGATAATATCTTGCTTCGCTTCAACCGTGCTGAAAAACGCGCCATAGGTTTAACCCTTATGGACTTTTCGGTATTGGTACAACTTACAAACTTGGGGCCGCGCAGTTTTCCACTAACCGGGTTAAGTGACCTGGAACCTGATTGGCAGGATACAGTTATTGAAATTATCACCAAACCTCCTGTAAACCAAATTTTAAAGGTATCGGTTTACACGCCCTCGTTAACCGATACTGTGCCAATTGCTCTTGTGGAAAGTGTTCCAACTTCTTTAGCCGCTTAAAGTAAGTCCTGCCTGTAAAATTCAGCCGGTTACTCCGATTTGATTTCAAACTTAATAGCCCTGCCGCCGGCTTCCGCGCCCGGATTAAGAATTAGCATCCGCACCCGGCCTGTAGCCACCAGGCGATTTTGGTCGTCGTGAATTTTGGCCTGCCATACGTGCGAGCGCCGCCCCCGGACAAGCGGGCCGGCTGTGCAGCGCAGCGTACCGGAGCGGGCGGCCCGCAAAAATGAGGTCGAGTTCTCCAGGCCAACCGCGCTTTTCCCTTCGGCCATCACGTTCAGGGCCGCACCCGTGCTGCAAACCGTCTCGATCATACCCGAGTACACGCCCCCGTGCACCAGCCCATAGGGCTGCCGGTGTTGGTCTCCAATCACTATTTCGGCCATAACCTCATCAAGCGTAACCCGCACAAATTGTAAGTCTATTACCGTGTTGTAACCGCCCCGGTGTTCGTTAATGAATTCAACTAAGTTTTCGGGTAATTCAGACATTTCATTAATCCCTAATTAATTCCTTTTTTCGATATACGGTTCCATCACATAACGCGACCAGCGTCTTTTGCTCATCATCGGCCGTAACGGTGATGCGGTACAGGCCGGTACGCCCGCCGAGGCTCTGTTCCACGGCCTCGGCCAGCAGGCGGGCGCCAACGGGGACGGCGGCGCGGGAATTGATGGTCATACTCAAGGCCACTGGCACCTGCCCGTGCCGGGTTGCGGGCGCAGCCAACGCAGTCTCTCGCACGCGTGCCGCCTG
>CAYWSS010000764.1:0-2965 GCA_964460505.1 uncultured Caldilineaceae bacterium
ATGACACAGTACCTTTCTTAAAAGTTCCGGTTTCAAACTAATCTCAGTATAGTTACAAACAGCGCGTTACTTACCGAATGATTTACGCCGCCGTGCAGCAATAAAACCCAACGACTGTTTGCCGTACCCAACCTGCACTTCAATATGCGGCTGCTTTTTATTACGGTTGGCTTGCCAACAAAAAGGTAGTATATTAGTAGTATGAAAGTCAAGACATCTATCACACTATCTGATGATATTCTGAAAACGGTTGATAAATACTCCGGGTCGTATAAAAACCGGCCACAATGTATTGAGGTTGCTCTGAGGGCTTTTGTTGCGCAACTTGATAGAGAAGAACGCGATGCCAGGGACCTTGAAATTCTTAACCGGCGGGCCGGCCATCTTAATGAAGAAGCAGCGGGCGTACTCTCTTTCCAAGTTGAGATATGAGGCGAGGCGAACTTTACCGCATATTTAAACCTTCCCCACTTGATCCAAAAAGATCGAGAGTTTTCGTGGTAGTGAGCCGACAAGTATTAATTGATTCACGGTTTTCAACCGTAATTTGTGCGCCTGTGTATTCGGTTCACGATGGCTTGGCATCGCAAGTGCCCGTAGATATTGGTGAGGGCAAAACACAGCAGCAACATCCATTGTGATGAGCTGATCAGTTTGCTAAAATCGGCACTGACAAACTTTGTTGGCGTGCTTTCGCCCCTCAAACTTCGAGAACTGAATAAAGCACTTTGTGTCGCTTTGGAATTGCTTGATTGACCATCTCCCTGGTTTGTCCAAACCTATCTGGTTTTCAAAGCTCCAACTCAGCCATTACGTCCATTATTTCCTGCGTGTTGTGGCTTCCATCGGGGTTCAGTTGGCGCACCACCTGACCATCCCGCAGAAAAACAATCCGGTCTGCGTAGGCGGCGGCCCGGGCATCGTGAGTGACCATCACAATCGTTTGTCCTTTTTCGTCGCAGGTCCGGCGCAGCAGCCCCAAAATTTCGGCGCCGGATTTGCTGTCCAGGTTACCGGTGGGTTCATCGGCCAGCACAATGGCCGGCTCTGTAACCAGCGCCCGGGCAATGGCCACCCGCTGTTGCTGCCCGCCCGATAGCTGGTCGGGTTTGTGGTTTTTGCGCTCGGCCAGGCCAACCAGCCCAAGCAGCTCATCAATCCGTGGCTCGTAATTCTCCTGCCGTTTGCCGTCAATGAGCAGGGGCAGCGCCAGATTTTCACCGGCAGTAAGGGTAGGCAGCAGGTTAAAAAACTGAAAAACAAAACCTACTTGCCGCCGCCGGATGATAGTCACTTCATCATCAGACAGGTGGGCCAGCCGCTTGCCGGCCAGGGTAATTTCACCGCCGGTGGGGGTATCCAGGCCTCCCATCAGATGCAGCAGCGTCGATTTGCCGGAGCCGGATGGCCCCATAATGGCCACAAACTCGCCCTGCCACACGCTAAAATCAACGCCGTCCAGAGCATTGACGGTCACTTCTCCCATTTGATACAGTTTTTTTAGATTCCGGGTTTCTAAAAGACCGGCCATTTTAATTTCCCTTACAGAGCGATTGGTTCTATTTTGATCTGTTTTGGCCGGCGGCCGGCGCATCCCACGGCACGCCACTGCGAATGTGAAGGTCTCGCTGCGGGAAGGGGATCTCGATGTTGTGTTCGGTCAGCGCATCCCAGATAGTATAGCGCAAATCGCTGGTAAGCACAGGCGATCTCAGGGCATGCTCGGTCCAAATGAACAGAATAAAATCGAGGCTGCTGTCGCCGAAATCCTGGAATTGAACAGCGGGCGGCGGCTCGGTCAGTACATTGGGGTGCTGCCGCGCCACGTTCAGCAATACCTCTTGCACCTCGCGTGGATTGGCGTTGTAAGTAACTCCTACCTTGATGCGGGTGCGCACCAGATCTTCGCTGCGGGTCATATTGGTGACAACCTCAGTTAAAAAATAGGAGTTGGGGATAATGAGTTCAACATTGTCTCTGGTTTTGATCATGGTGCTGCGAATACCCAACTGTTGCACCGTGCCCGTATTTTCGCCAATCTGCACTATGTCCCCCGGCTCCAGAGAGCGTTCGAAGAGCAGAATAAAGCCGCTGACAAAGTTGTTGAAAATTTCCTGCAAGCCAAACGCCAGGCCCACAGACAACCCCCCGGCAATGACCGTAAGGGTGGTCATATTGATGCCCATTGAGGCCATGGCAATTAATACCCCCACGGTGATAAGCCCGTAGGTGATCAAGCGTTGGATGATATTAATGATAGACGGATCGACGCCTGTTTTTGGAAGAAATGATTCGCCAAGGATGCGGCTCACCCAGCGCGCGCTTATAATGGAAACAGTAACGATGATGCCGGCCAGCAACGCCGAACCCAATGTAAATGTCCAGCCCAGCGACTCAATGTAAAAACCCCAGGTTAGCACCCGATCCAGCAATCCGACCACGCTTAACCCTGCAATAAACATGGCGGTTGGAAGCAGTACTTTTCTGTTCCAAAAGCGCGCTTTCTGGGGGGAGATGTTAATTTCAAGCAGGGTGGCCAATAGCCGGTAAATAAACCAGAAGCCAACTATCTTGGTTGCGCTTTCTAAAAAATAAGGTGGGGTATCGTTTAAATCCCGGAAAACTTCGGTGGTTATTTGGTTAAGGAGCAGGGCGGTTAGCGAGAGGGAAATACGGTTGAGCACGATGAGTAGGGTGTAGGCCCAATTGCTGGGTTTGGTTCGTTCTGTCAGGGGGCGAATGGCCCGCCGCAGAAGCGGCTGCACCAGCCAGGCCACCAGCAAAACAACAACCAGCGCAATCATCTGCGTGGGGTCGAACAATTTAGATAATGTGGCGGTGATGTCTGATAATATCTGCAGGCTGTTTGTTAACATAAGGTGTTTCCTTTTGGAAGGCAGGGGTTAGGGGCATACGCATCAAGCTAATAAAGCAGGTAACTAGCGTACAAGTAGTAGTTATTTTG
>CAYWSS010000765.1:0-2961 GCA_964460505.1 uncultured Caldilineaceae bacterium
GCCTGGCCGTTTTCGTCGATGCCAATTATCTATGCCGGGGGGACCATTGTGCTGATTGTACTCGTCTCTCTCGGCCTGTTATATTTTTATGTTAATGAGCCTCCTCCACCTCTTGTTTACGCCTTTGCCTCTGATCGATCCGGGTCAGGGGATATTTTTGCTTTAAATCCCGGCGGCGAACTGGTCAACCTCACCAATCACCCCGGCACCGACTGGGACCCATGTTGGGCACCCAACGGGAAAACGCTGGTCTTTACCAGCCATCGCTCCGGAAACAGCGATATCTGGGTGATGGATATGCCCGCTTCCGCACAGGATAGCCCCCGGCTGCAAAATTTAACCAATCACCCCGATTGGGATTACAGCGCAACCTGGTCGCCAAGCGGGCAAACCGTCACTTTTGTCTCGGAACGGGACGGCGATCCTGAAATTTTTATCCAAAATCTGGGCAGCGACATGGCCCTGCAGCTCACCTTTAACGACGAGATGGATCGTTGGCCGGCATGGTCGCCCGATGGAAAAATGATTGCCTTTGCCGCCGTGCGCGAAGGGGTTGAAGAAATTCACCTGATCCGGCCGGATGGCACCGATGAACAAATTGCCACGCCACAGCCCCTGCAAGGCACATCTCCAGCGTGGGCTCCAGACAGTAAACGTCTGGCCTTTGTCGGCTGGGATGAAGAAAACCGGGCAGGTATTTATATTATTGGCCCGGAAGTAGATAATTTGGAGCAAGTGTACCAAAGTGCCGGCTGGATTGGCTCGCTTATGTGGTCAGCAGACGGAGATTGGATTACGTTTACATCCTGGGAAAGCGGCAATCATGACATTTACGCAATCCCGGCTACGGGTGGGCAACCTACCCGTCTAATCCAAAACAATGCCTGGGATGATTCTCTGGCTATCAACCCCACGGTTCCGTTTTCTGCCCCCCCTCCCCAACAAGGCATTGCTCAGGCAGCCCCTGCCCGGAAATTGCCGGCAAATCCCAACCTGGCAACCGGTGTAAATCTGGCAGATTTGGGCCTGGCTTATATGATCAACGATCTGGGCTTTGATTGGGGCAAAGGCTTTGTCAACTGGGGCACGGTCGAATCAGAACCAGGTAACTTCCGGTGGGTTGACCCCGATAACATCGTTGAGGCGTTGGGCGACCAGCAGGCCAAAATATTGATGCGCGTACACGGCACGCCGGCCTGGGCGCGACCCGAAAGCAGCAGCTTTACCCACCCCCCCACAAATGTCAACGACTTTGCCAATTTTATGACTGCCCTGGCAACCCGCTACAAAGGACAGGTTGCCGCCTACGAAATTTGGAATGAGCCCAACCTCCACTACGAATGGGGTAACTTTGAACCCGATCCGGCCCACTACACCGAATTGCTCAAAGCCGCTTACACTGCCGTAAAAACTGTTGATTCCAAGGCCCTGGTCATTACCGGAGGCCTGGCCACCACCGGCGACGGTTCACCCACTGCCTTTGGCGACCTGGCCTTTTTGCAGGGAATGTATGAGGCCGGGGCCAAAGGTTATTTTGATGCCCTGGGCAGCCATCCTTACACTTTTGGCCGCCCCCCCGATGAAGTTGACGAATGGGGATTATCACTTTCCCGGGTTGACGAACAATATCACGTAATGAAAGAAAATGGCGACGGCGATACCCCCATCTGGATCACCGAATTGGGCTGGGCCATAAACAACAATTGGGATTTAGGCGAACACCAGCCCACGACTGTTACCCAGGAAGAACAAGCCCAATATCTGGTTGACGCCTTCGTCCAAATTCAGCGCGACCGGCCATTTGTAGACGGTGTCTTCCTCTTCAATCTTGATTTCAGTACCGTCCCCTGGTATCCTGCCGCAGAACCGATGCGCTGGTATTCAATTCTCAATCCGGATCGAACTCCTCGTCCGGCCTACACCACCCTTCGCCAGGAGATGCGAACGCAATAAAGATGCGGTCTCTATTGGAATTTGCGGGACACAAATCCTTGCGTATTACGCAATACGTCGTCTGCAATTTGCTATTTGCTTATGAGAATCGTTGTAAAAGTTGGCACCAATGTCCTCCGCGCCGGAACCGAACGGATTCATCGCCCGCGCCTAATTGACCTGGCCCGCCAGATTTTCACCTTGAAAGATGCCGGACACCAACCCGTGCTGGTTTCATCCGGCGCTATTTTTGCCGGGCGCGAGTTGCTGGGCATTAATTCACGCTCGCAAAACAAAGATGTTCCCTACAAGCAAATGATGGCCGCCGTGGGACAAGGACGTTTGTTGGCCCTGTACCAGCAGATTTTTGAATTGTACAGTCTGACGGTAGCCCAAGCCTTACTCACCCGGGCCGACCTGGCCAACCGCACCCGCTACCTGAACGCCAGAAACACCTTTCAGGTATTGCTGCGCCAAAAAAACGTGGTGCCCATCATTAACGAAAATGACGTCGTGGCCATTGACGAGATTAAATTTGGCGACAACGATAATCTGTCGGCGCTGGTGGCTAACCTGATTGAGGCTGATTTGCTGGTTATTCTGACCGACCAGCGCGGTCTTTTTACCGCCGACCCCCGCTCTGATGCCAACGCGAAACTAATTGAGCATGTAGATATAATTGATGATAAAATCCGGGCCATGGCCGGCAGCAGCAGAGGCGATATTGGCACCGGCGGAATGACCACCAAAATTGAAGCCGCCGAATTAGCCACCCGCTCCGGTACAGTAGTGGTTATCGCCCCGGGCAATGAGCCGGACTCTATTTTAAAAGTAGTCCGGGGTCAATCGCTGGGCACCCGGTTTTCCACCAAATTCAGCCGGGTCGAAAGCCGGAAACGCTGGATTTTGGCCGAAGCGGCTCAAGGCAGCGTCACCATTGATGATGGCGCCGCAAACGTGCTGGTGAACCACGGCAAAGGCCTGCTGGTGGTCGGCGTAACCGAGGTCTCGCGCCACTTTGACCGGTTA
>CAYWSS010000766.1:0-2961 GCA_964460505.1 uncultured Caldilineaceae bacterium
CTATGGTAGCCGGATGACGACATAACAGCCGGTAGCGAGCAGCGTGTAGTAGGTAATTACAACGTGCCCGGCAAGCGTTTGCGCCCCCAGCCCCGCCGCTCCGGCCACCACGTAGGGAATGGGAGAATAGCCAACTTTGCCCTTTTCTTCCTGCTTGCGAACGATCATCTCGATCATCGCCAGAATCAGCGGCAGCCAGGCCGCAGCGGCAATGATCATAGTAAACACAACGCTGACCACAAAGAAGGAACTGAGAGAGTAGGTGATGCCTGCAATCAGCGCCCCCAGCCGGGTAGCGCGCAACACCCGCAGGAAGATGTAGCTATTCAATCCGGCCAGCCACAGTTGAAGCACGGTGAACCAACCGTACGCTTTGCTCAACGGCAAAACATAAAAAAGCAGGCTGAACGGGTACAGCGCCGAATGTTGCCCGTTAGCTAAAAAGGGCTGGCCGGTGAGAATGTAGGGATTCCACAGGGGGATTTGGCCGGCTTCAATCGATTCCCGAATGAATTTTTTCCAGGCGTAATTTTCAAGAATCAGGTCGGAGACAAGCCGGTTATACGGCAGGCCAACATCCAGTTGATCCGCGTAGGATAACCAGGGTTCGTAGGCAAAAAGGTTGTCAACGGGAAGCAGGGTATTGGGGCCAAGGGTAACCGGCCAAAAAAGAAAAAGCGGCAACAGCAACAGTAGCAGAGCGGCCAGAATGTCCTGCTGGTTGATCGCTTTGAACAAGCGGGCTTCTCCTAAGCTTCGGCTGAACGGGGTAGTGTGGCCGGCTGCACGTTTCTGTGCCGCCAGCGGATTTCGAAGACGCGCAGTGCGGCTTCTACTTTTACCGGCACAGACATCTTGCTTTGGCCTATTCTTCGGTCCTCAAAATAAATGGGAATTTCCTCTATACGAAAACCGAGTTTTTCCGAGACAAAGGCCATTTCGACCTGAAACACATACCCATTGGAGTTGATTCGATCCAGGCCAATTCGCTCCAGAGCATTGGCCCGCCAGCATTTAAATCCGGCGGTGGCGTCTTTGGTTTTTACGCCCAAAATACTGCGGGTCCAGACAGAATTGGCCCACCAGCTTAAAAACCAGCGCCACCAACTCCAACGCTCGTCAAGCTGGCCGCCGCCCACGTATCGAGAGCCGACAACAACGTCGTTGCCTTTGGCTTTTTCCAGCATTTCAGGGATGTAGGAGGGAGAGTGGGAAAAATCGGCATCCATTTGAATAACATAATCGGCGCCGTGTTCCAGCGCCCATTTAAAGCCGGTGATGTAGGCCGTGCCCAAGCCCAGTTTACCTTTTCGGTGGATTACATGCAGGCAGCCGGGATAACAACGCTGGGCCAGGTCTTCGGCTGCATCGCCGGTTCCATCGGGCGAGTTGTCATCAACAATCAGCACCTGCAAATCTTCGATGTCCAGAGTCAGAAGTTCGGCGGTAATAGCCGGCAGGTTATCGGCTTCATTATAAGTTGGAATTACTACGATTACGGTCATAAAATTACTCGTTAAAAAATATCTCCAAAAAAAGAACTCCCCAACAGGGGTTTTGGTTGGCGCTGTTTTTGCCCCTGCAAGCAATCAGCCCGGTATATTCGCCGCCCAATCAGGGAGAAAACAGTGGCCCCGGCTCCTTTCGTTACCCGACAAACCTTCCTGAAAGCTCGGTTTCAGACCGAAAACATTTGATAATTAGAGTAACTTGGCTCTATAACAGCTTCCAGAAAGGTGAATCTACCCAGATGTCGGGTAACGAGAACAAAATAGGATTATACTATGTGGATGAGTATCCTGCCAAAATATCCGATGTTGTTTTCTTTTCCTTTTTCTCAATCTCTCCACAATAAATCCCTGTAATAGACTTTTATTGCTAATATTGCTGCCGTTAAAATCAGGAACGTGCCGCCTATGTAATTTACAGAACGATTATCTTTCAATGTCATGTTCAGTTGATCTGTTGATCGAACGCCCAGATAATCATCCAGTTGTTTGGCCGCCAATTTTGGTTCAACAAATGAAACCGGAACCCGGATTTCTCCATCTGAGGTTATTAAAATGACCATCGACCGCATCCACCCGAATCGATCCGCAACGGGCGACAAACCTCGCTGCGTCTCGGCGTGTCCCAACTCAAACACCGTTTCGCTGGAATTAACAAGCCGCTTGCGAGAAAGTGTGCAGACAACCTTTTCATACGCCTTTGTCCACGCGCAATCCAACGCGAGTTCCTCACCGGTGTAACCGAGATACAGAGCTGTGGTGCAAAGCACAAATATTAAAACCGGAGCTGCCCGTTTGAGCGACAGATTTTTCATATTCACAGCCTCCTGCTTTTGTCACATTCAAGCGTGACGTTCTACTCCCACGGCCCTGCATATTTTCCGCTGTACGGCTCCAGTTGGAGCAATGTATAAGCCCAATGTAATTCCACCAATTGACGAATGTGCAGCAGATCGTGCGCTACCCAGGATGCAAAAATATCTCCCGCCGTGATCCGCCCAAACAGGGCATTATAGCCTGCTCCCCAGTTTGGCGATGAAAGACCTCGTAACCACAGCAATGACTCGTCCCGCGCGGAAAGAAAGTCTTGCAATGATTGGGCCGGGTCTTGTTTATTATATGCCCGTTCCGTTACCCAGGCTTCGGGGTCAATTCCGGGCATGGGTGCATCAGGCCGATGCAGTGCCAGGTCCAGCAAAACCCGAAAGTCTTTCTTTTCTTCATCCAGAAGGTGATTAATCACCTCCAAAATTGACCAGGAGGTTGCATCCGGTTTCCAACGCGCTTGATGATCGGACACGCCTTCAACAAGGCCTCTGATCCGCTGCGCATTGTCAGCCATCTGCCACAAAAAATATTCGAGATTCATTTTTTCTTCCCCAGCTATTTGATACTGTAATATACTGAGATTAGTTTGAAACCGGAACTTTTTAGAAAGATGAGGTGTCATGCC
>CAYWSS010000767.1:0-2961 GCA_964460505.1 uncultured Caldilineaceae bacterium
ACAATATCGATAGTGTGGCGCTTGCTTGTGCCGGTGCTTGAGAGCGCGACAGACCACCATCTCCAAACCCCCCCCGCCGCGCCGCGCCTGCCGCTGAAATCGCCTCACGCCATAAGGCCCGACCGGCCATAAAGCCGGAACATCCGGCCTCACAAGCGAGGCGTAACTGGGCTTTGAAGGTGTCATACGGATCGCCGCCGGAAAGCAAGGCCCACGGCACGGGAATAACTTCGTTTAATTCCGCGCAGGCGTCTCGCCACACGCCCTCATCCAACTCGTACCGGGCATTAAGCGGGAATTGGAGCTTGAGTACGTCGGGGCCGAGAGCGCCCAGGCGGCGGGCGGTCTCGACGACAATACGGCGACGTTGGCCGGTAAATTCAGCCGAACCGGCCGGCATGTTGGAATCAAGGGCGTAGGCTATGGGTTCTAAAAACAGTGGGATTTCATATCGCGCACAATCTGTTATCACCGCCCGCACCACTTGCTCTTGCCGTTCTGCCGCCTCGCCCGCATCGGGGTGATAAAACAGCAGCAGTTTGATGCCGCCGGCGCCTAATCGTTTCGACTTGGTCACGCTCCAGCCATTCAAGAGCATGGTTTGGCGGGCATACGGATTGCCCAGATAGCCCTGGTCTTCTAACGCTGACAGAAAAGCAACGTGTCCGGGCAGGGCGCCGGCCACAATTGCCTGGGCCGCGCTATATTCCGGCTCAAGCATCACTGCCGTCGCCTGGGGCGCGATATGCCGGATCACGGCCAGTTTTATTTCGGTTAGCTGGGCTGCCGGCACACCGGCCGGATCATCGGGATCAATCAAGACCCGCATCGAGTCGCGGTGATCAATGGCCAAAATCTTGAAGATGCCATCGCGGGTTGAGGTTGTTTGCAAGGCCCGAACCTTGCCGGGAGATAACGTCTTCACAGTGTACCTTCTGTTTATTTTCCAATGACCGGGAGTGGCATTGCATTTGCCTCCCAATTGTTTTTGATCCAGCCAAAATCAGGGTCATCAAAGGGGGGGGTAGCCCGCTTGTCATCCACAAGTTCTCCCGCCAGATAATTCAGGAAGTAGAGGTTGCAATTAGGCGCTGCCGCCGTAGAATGAAAGCCCTGTGTCACCAGAATCAGATCACCGTTTTGAACCGGAAGCGTTTCCTCAAAATCAGTATCAACCCGGTAATTGCGGTGCATGGCAAAGCCATAGCCGGGGTCGGTGCGGAAGTAGTAGACCTCTTCCAAATAGGGCGAGCCTTGATAACCATCGTGACAATGCGGCGGCCAGCCCGACCAGCCTCCGCCCGGCACGTATACCTCAAACAGAATCAATCGTTCTGCCGGCAAGGGATGGGCCAGAATATGATTAACTTGTCGCGTGGCCGCCCCGCCACCGCGCACCTCGCTTTTCATTTCAGCCGGTGTAAAAAGGCGCAGGGGATATTTGCCTTCCGCCGGCGCACCCCCAAGCGAAAACTCGAAGTCAGTTTTAGCCTGCACGTTGATTTCCTGGCCCGGGGGCACGTAAAGGGTGTGTGGTAACTCGGCAAAAACGCCTTGGCGGGCTAATTCAAAACGCTCCCCGGCTACCTCAAAAACACCTTTTCCAGCCAATGGCACTAACGCTACTTCACTGTTATCTGTCTGTTGGCTGTAGCTTTGGCCCGCTTTCAGGGCAATGACCTTGAAACTCAAATAATCCCAACCGGCCGACTCAGGCGTTACTTCTATTACGGCGCTAGAGTCATAATTGGGTTTGATTAGGTGTTTCATTTGTATTCCTTTCAGAGAGGCAGCGGCTTGCCCCGCAACAATCTCCCGGATTAAAAGCCCCCGTGTGACTCAACAAAATCGAGTATCTCATGCTCGGAGGGCATCGCCGCAGAGCACCCGTGCCGGGCCACCACCCAGGCCCCACAAGCATTAGCAATGCGGGCGCACCTGTACCAATCCCATCCTTTCAGGTAACCGAAAATCAAACCACCGGCAAAGGCATCTCCGGCGCCGACCGTATTCAATATTTCGACGGGAAAGCCCGCTGCCTCAATTACGGGGTTATTTTTGGTGAAGATGCTCACACCCTGAGGCCCTCGCTTTACAACGAGTACCCCCGGACCTTGAGGCGCGGCCAGCAATACTTGGATATAACCGTCTAATTCATCACTTTCAGCGGCTGTTAAAGCGTTACCCCGCATGACGGCGCCTGGGTCTTTAGCCAGAAAAGCAAAGAACTCTTCTTCGTTCCCAATAACCACATCCAGATGAGGCATAACCGCGCGGATGTTCATCCCAAATGCCCGTGGATGGGTCCATTGGTCGGGACGCAAATCCAAATCCATAAAGGTGGTCTTACCGTGAGAGCCGGCTTGTTCGGCGGCAAACAAAGTGGCGTCACGGCAACTCCCCCGGCTGAGGGCCGTACCTGACAGCAGCACGGCCCGGCTTTGAGCAATGGGCAGGGCCGCGACGTCTTCGATGGTCAGGTAGATATCGGCCGGATTGTCGCGGTAGAAAACCAGGGGAAATTTATCGGGGGGTTGAATGGCCAGAATGGCCAGCCCGGTACGGGAGTTGGGTTTTCGGGGAATATACTCGGTGGCTACACCCTCGTTATCAAGGTAGCGCAGCACAAAATCCCCCACCCTGTCTTCACCAACTGCGGTTAGCGTTGCCGATTTTAGACCCAAACGGCTGGCGCCAATAGCGATATTGACCGGACTGCCGCCCACGGCGGTGTCGAACCCCTCTACTTCCGCAAAGGGAGCGCCCACGTTCTGAGCGTACAGGTCCATTGAAACGCGGCCCATGGTTATTAAATCAAACTGTTTTTCGGTCATTTGTATCTCACAGCGTAACCGTTCACCCCCCCCCGGTCGCCCCCCCCCAGATCAGTCACCCACGCGCACCCGCAACTTCGCCAGCGTGCTCTCACGTGTAGGCGGAGGGGGTGTATGTCTACGTAAC
>CAYWSS010000768.1:0-2960 GCA_964460505.1 uncultured Caldilineaceae bacterium
CTCTGTCCAATGCGCCGCGTTGCGCTTTGCGCGCATACCTGGGCGCCCTGGTCAAGTGTAGTTATATGCGTTCCCACGCTGGAGTGGGAACGAGGTGGGGGGTAAAATTATTTTCTAAAAAACTATACCTGCACCCCTTTATTTTAGCAGACAATTACCCTGCCCTAAAACCATCCTCTGCCTCCGGCCCAAATTCGCCAATTCTCACCCTTTCCTTTAAAATCCGTCCGTATGAATCACACCGACACGCCGCCTCAAAATGATACAAATATCGCGCCCATTTCGTCCCAACGCGCCCAGGCAATTTTGTTTGGCGCGGTTTTTTTGGCCGTGCTGCTACTGTACTGGTTCACTCTGGCTCCCGGCGTTGTAGGCGGCGATGCCGGCGAACACCAATTTGCGGTACCGCTGCTGGGCATTCCACACACCACAGGCTACCCGCTGTACGTGCTGACCGGCAAGCTGTGGACCATGCTCATCCCCCTCGGCTCAATGGCCTGGCGGATGAACCTGTTCTCTGCCTTTTGGGGCGCGCTGGCTGCCGCCGTAACGGCGCTGGTGGTGTATCGCCTTTCCATTTTGGATGTACGACACCTGCACTACGCGCCGGCGCAACTGTTTACGGTTTTCAATTCTGAGGCGCGCCACAACCCAAAATCCAAAATCCCGAACATGCCGGAATGGATGCAAAACCCAAAATCAACCTGGCCCGGGGCGCTGACCGCCGGCATCGCCCTCTCCTTTGGGCTGACCCTGTGGCAGTGGAGCACCATTGCCGGCGTGCGCCCGATGAATGTTTTCTTTTTTGCCCTGCTCACCCTGGAAGCCATTATTTGGGCCGAGCAGCAACAACAGCACTCCGTCGCCGCCGAACGCACCCTGCGTTGGCTGGCCCTGACCGTGGGCTTGAGCCTGGCTCACCATCGCACCACCATCTTTTACCTGCCATCGCTGGTGGGCTGGATTTGGTGGTACGACCGCCACCTTATCCGCCAACCCAAACGGCTGCTGACCCTGGCTTTGCTGTCGCTGGCCCCGCTGTCACTTTACCTGTTTATCTACCTGCGAGGCATCAACAATCCACCCTACACCCACGAACCGATTTACAACCTGCAAAGCTTCTGGTTTCTGGTTGGCTCCGGCGATTCGCAGGGGTTGTTCTTCTCCATCGACCCGGCCTATCTGCCGGCCCGGCTTCAATTTCTTTGGGCCGATTTGCTGGCCCAGCTCTCCTGGCCGGGCGTTATTCTGGCAACCATTGGCGGGGCCATCCTGCTGCGCCGCCGCCCCGATCATTTTATTTTCCAGAGCTTGTTGGTTGCGCTGCTACTGCTCTTTACCCTGGATTTTGAGGTCGTCAATCTCAACGAAGCCCCGGCCTGGTACCAGATGCCCTCGTTTTTTATTTTGGCCGTCTGGGGGGGCGTGGCCGTTAACGGGATTTTGGATTTTGGATTTTGGATTTTGAATTTACGAACTGTTCCCCAACCTTCCCGCTCCGTTGCCCCTTCTTTATTTACCCTGCTCGTCATCACGCTATTCACCTTCACGCTGGCCCGGCCCAACTGGCAAACGCTGCGGACTGTATCGACGGCCCCCCTCGACGAGTGGCGGCAGCTTTTGCGCGGGACGCAGGCCCAACGATTTGTGGACAGCAGCCTGCCGTTTGTGCAGCCCAACGCCATTATTTGGGGCGATTGGGAACAATACACCCCGCTGCGCTACAGCCAGCTGATCAACGGCGTCCGCCCCGATGTTACTGCCCGCAACCCACTGAACAACTGGCCCGAAAAAATTGCCTCTGCCCACAAAGCGGGGCAGCCGGTCTACCTGGCCCGCAAACCGGCCAACCTGCCTGGCACGCCCTTCCTGAGCATGGTCGGCCCGCTGATACACATCGGCACCCAACCGCAGCTTAAGCCGCCGCCGAACATTTTACCGCTCAACATTGATTTTGAAAATGAGCTTGAGTTGGTGGGGTATCGCGCGGCGGTGCAGCCCCAAAACACGCCCGGCGGAAACACGGCCGGGCCAATCCTGCAAGTCACGCTCTACTGGCGCGTACCCAAAAAGAGCAACTGGGATTACGCCCTCTCCCTGCGGCTGCTTGACGGGGCGGGGCGGGAAGTTTTCAAGAAAGATACCGCCCACCCCGTACTCAGCAGCTACCCCACCACCCTCTGGACTCCCGGCGAGGTAGTCGGTGATTTTTACGAGCTGCCCCTGCCGCCCGATGTTGAGCCGCTAACGCTGCACGTTTTGCCCTATCGCACAGAAGGGCCGGGGCAGTGGCGCAATTTAACGCAAAGCGGCACCGGTGAGCAGGGCATTTTGTTGGGGCCGTTCGAGACAAAATGAGCCTGCTGCCCGATGAAGGCATTTAACTTTTAGCAGGAATTTTCTGATAATCCAACCAAACCTGCTGCCCACATATCCCCCGCAATGCGAGAGAAATACCTCCAAATTGAGTGACGCAAAATTGTTGGATTCAGGAATATTGCCGTTCATACCTGTTTTTGGCATCGTTTTTAGAATGAGAGATAGTGCCTTTACAATTTTGCTCATGGAGGAAATTGGGTGAAAGGAGATATGGGCATCATTTCAGCACGCTAAAATAATAACTTTACAATTTTGAAGATGATTTATAGTCCGGATTGGCAGAATTTTTGAACTGGAGAACCGATTAGCTTGTTACCCCTATCTGTGATAGAGTCATCAACAGAAAATCGACATTCGTTGACCAACAAACTCAGTCACTCAATTTCTGCTGCCACTCTGGTGAGGCTAATAATTTAGCATTCACTACCGGACACTTTTTAACAAAACCAAAATTCTTATCGGGAATGGTGCGAATAGGCGAATTTATCGAATATTTTTTTCTAAATCTTTAAAATATTTGCGCTATTCGCGCATTCGCGTTATTCTCAATTAAAAATGTACGGACGAGAAATTTGATTTTT
>CAYWSS010000769.1:0-2940 GCA_964460505.1 uncultured Caldilineaceae bacterium
ATAGCGGCTACAAAGGTGTGTGCCTAAGTAGTTACATTCAACCTTAAAATTACTTAGTGTACTATTGACAAAAACAGATTCTTAGATTAGTGTAAGTGTAACAAAAACAATATATTTTATCCATCTTAGTGTTAATTACACAAAAACGAAAGGAGCGCAAAAATGTTGACTTTTGGAATTATCACTGTCACCCTGTTTATTTTAGCCGCCGGCGCGCTGATTTTTAGAGAAGCCGGTCTGACCCTGGTTGCAGAAGACCATGTGGCCGTCACCGTCAACAGATACGGGTTTATCAACCGGGTACTCTCTCCGGGGCAGTACCGGCTGCGCCCGTTTGAACGGGTGGAGTTTATGGTTGAGACCAGAACAAAACTGGCCAGAGGATCGGTCTCTTCGGTGGCTACCGAAGAGGGAATTTTAGTTAAACTAGATTGGTCCGGCATTTATGCCCTGCGTCCCGGCCAGATTTCCGATAATCGCAGCCAGCGGCTGCGCTCGTTACCCAACGCCGATAAAGCCATTGCCCGCAATGCCGACATCCTTTTACGAAAGTTGATAGGCGGACAGGCAGTGAATGAACTCTTTAACCCAACCACCCGCGAACGGCTGGAACGCCAGTTAGGTAAGTTGGTGGCCGATCGCCTGCAAATGCTGGGCATCGAATTCAAGAGCATCAACCTGCAAGCCATCGAGCTGCCTTTGGAAGTTGCCGAGGCGCACAACAAGGCCAAAGCCATTGAAACTCTGGATGGGGCCATTCGACAGACTGCCCCCATCACCCGCGAAGTAATCCGGGGCGCTTACCAGCTCGATGAAATTCTCCACTGGGACTCGTACTTACCGGTTCCATCGCGTTTAACAATGAAAAAGATGGAAGCTGCGTAGAAACAGAGAAGCCGGCTGCTAAAATGCCACCGGCCGGCCTTCTCCCTCGCTCGTCCCCTTTGCCCCCATTTTAAACATCAGACCACTCAAAAGTAGGGCATGGCTCACAATTGAATAGGTTATCTTGTTTGCTGATCCGGCCCGGCCATTCTATAATGATTGGCTTAAAGTTACAAGTGCCGGAATCCTGTGGATAACTCTTTTGATGTTCACCCTCAAGCGAAAATCAATTTTTACAGATGGCCTGATTGGGCTTGGCCTGTTTTGTTTGGCCCTGTGGCTGCGCACCTCAGATTTAGCCCACTTTGTCACTGCAGATGAGCATAATTGGGTGTATCGCTCTGGTGTATTCTTAAATGCTGTTTTGCAAAAAGATTGGCCGGGCACCGAAGTTTGGTTAACCCCGGCAGTGACCACCACCTGGTTGGGGTCACTTGGCCTGGCCGTTTATTATCATTTTTTGCAAACGGATGTAAACCAACCCCTGCTTGATTGGCTGGTGCACTTCTCCAGAAACAGGGTCAACCTGGAAGTATTGCTGCCCCTCAGGTGGACGATGGCTGTGTTTACGGCTGCGATGGGAGTAGTAATTTACGGGCTGGCCAGAAAGCTGTGGCACAGGCCGGTAGCGTTATTTGGCAGCCTGTTATTGCTTACCGGCCCGCATTTATTGGCCGTATCCAGAATTATAGGCCACGATGCCCCGGTCACACTTTTTATCACGGCTTCGTTACTGGGCTTGCTCATTGCCCGCCGGCACTTTGCCCCCGATTCGGGTTCCACGCGGCGCCGGTTAGGGTGGTTTCTGTTTGCGGGCGTTATGGCCGGCCTGGGTACGCTCAGTAAAGCTCCGGCGATGTTTCTGATTCCATTTGCGGGGCTGCTGGCCCTGATTGACGTCTGGCTGCACCGCGACCGGTTGACAGGTTGGATTACCGGGCTGCTGGTCTGGTTTGGCGGGGGGTGGCTCACCTTTATAATCGGCTGGCCCGCGGCGTGGGTGGCTCCATTGGGGCAAACATGGGCGGTGGTCAGCAACGCATTTCTATCGTCCGCCGGGCTGGAAGACGCCGATTTGCAACCCTTCTGGTCAATCCCCGATTTGGGGCCGGCCTACTACCTGGTAAATGGGTTGTACAAAATCAGCCCGGTAGTGTTGCTGGGGCTGCTGGTGGCGCTAATTGTTGGCTTACAAAAACTGCGCCGGCAAGATTCTATCCTTCGGGCCGCCCTGAACAACGACTGGTTTTGGCTGCTGCTGTTTGCCCTGAGTTTTGGCGCATTTATGACGCTGGGCGTAAAAAAAAGCCCGCGTTACATTTTACCCGCGTTTCCGGCGCTGGCTTTTGTAGCCGCCTGGGGCTGGTTGAACCTGTTTCGCGCCGGGCAGCGGCCACAAATGGTGGTTGTGGCCGGGTTGACCGCGCTCAATTTAATGGTAACTATGTTTTACGCCCCCTACTACTTTACATACTACAACCCCTTACTGGGAGGAGCCTGCACCGCCCCCCACATTGTGCGCGTGGGGTGGGGCGAAGGCCTGGATGAGGTGGCTCGCCGCCTGAATCAACAACCCGACAGCGCAGCCGCCTTGCTGGGAGCGCGTTACAAAGTTGGCCTGTATCCGTTTTTTAAGGGAGATTTGGCGTCGCCGGTAGACCAGGAATTGGATTATGTGGCCTTTTACATTAAACAATCGCAAAGCGGCTATCCGGCCCCGGAAATTCTGCGCTACTTCAAACAACAGGGTGCGCTTGAGCAGGTAACAATCAACGGCATTGATTACGCGCAAGTTTATCGCGGCCCGGCAATGATTCCCATTAATACCAATTCCAATGCGGAGCCGGAGCTGCCTGTGGCCTGGCGGGCACACACGCCATATGCCCCCATTGGCGGAGAGTTTACAATTGATTTACTGTGGCCGGCCGATTTTAATATTGCGACAGCCGGCCCGGTTACGCTGACCCTCTCTACAGTTAATAACGCCATGGGGCTAAATTCACCGGCAGAAATTATTGAGCAATCGCCGGGCGCTAAAGTCAGCCAACACACCTT
>CAYWSS010000770.1:0-2933 GCA_964460505.1 uncultured Caldilineaceae bacterium
TAATACGCAATATGTTGCCGGCCCCAATTGGGTAAATTATTTATGCACCATTCCTTAGAGGGGGGTAAGTAGTTACGGTTGAATGAACATAGCGCGGCAAGCCGCAAATTAATAATTAATAATTAATAATTAATAATTAATAATGAATAATTAAGGGTTCAACGTAAATGCAATGGGTAGGTTGGGTTGAAGAATGAAACCCAACACAATCAGCCCAAGATTGTCGGGTTGAGGTACGAAACCCGACCTACCCATTGCATTTACCCCTCAATTCTGCGTTGAGCCTAATTAACAAATGATTCTCGCCGCAAGTGCAAGGCAAATGTTGCAGGGTAATATTATATAGGCAGAAAAAGTGTCCGGCAGCAAAATACGAATTTACGAAAACACAAATATGCCACCTGCCACCTGCTGTCACCTGCCACCTGCCACTGCTCTGTGGCATCGACAACCTTTGGATGGTATAATCTGCCAAATCCTCCACCCCGGAAAATTGAATGAATTCGACCTTTGCCAAATTAAGTCCTGCCGTACTTAAAAATCTATCCGCAGTATCTTTGCACAAAGTGGCGCAAATTGCCGGTACTACCGTAACCATTGCCCTGATTCCACGGTTGTTTGGCCCGGAAGATTACGGGCGCTTTGCATTTGTGTTGTCGCTCTCTTTTCTGGGGCAAATTCTGGGCGATTTCGGCACGCTGGATGTTATGGGCAAGTTTGTGCCTGCAATGTCTGCAATTAAGGCCAGACAATTTTATATGCGCCACCTTGCGTTTAAATTGTTGGTGGGGCTGGCTTGCGGCATTGCCTCGACAGGGGCGGCTTTATTGCTGGGTAACTGGATGACGCCGGGGTGGGCAGCGCTGGTTGGGGCGGGCGTGTTTGTGCATTTGGTGGCCTGGGTTCCCTTCCATTTTTCGCTGGGGTTGGGTCGGGTTGGTATCTGGATGGCCGAGCAAGCCTGGCGGCAATGGGTGCTGCTTGGCTTGCTGCTAATCTTTCTGCCCGCATTTGGCTTTGGCGGGGCGTTGCTTGCGTTGCTGTTAATGGAACTGCTTTTCTGTTTGGGCGGATTGTGGGCCGCCCGCGCTCACTGGCATTGGCCGGAATTTCGGTTCGACCGGCGTTTTCTGGCCCCCTACGTGCGTTTTGGCTTCGGCTTTTTTCTGGCTAACCTGACCACCGTAGCCCTGTACCGCTCCGGCCCGCTGCTGGTAGAGTCGCTTACCGGCGACTCGGCGCAAACCGGTTATCTCAACCTGGCACTGGGCCTGTTTTTGCTGGCCTATATCACCGCCGGCCAATTTGCCCAGAGCCTCATCCCCTCGTTGAGCAATTTCTTGAATCAGGGGGATAGCGCGGCAGTGCGCCGTTGGCTAAATAACTTTGTGTACGCCGGTTGGATTTTTGGGTGGGTCGGGGTAGTCCTGGTGTGGGTTGCGGCCAGGGGGTTGACGCCGCTCGTTTTTGGGGCCGATTTTGCCCCGGCGGCAGCTTGCTTTAAATGGATCAGCCTGGGAATTCCGCTTGCGGTTTTGTTGTGGGCCGGCAATGTGGTTGCCACGGTTACCGGCCGGGGGCGCACTAAATTTGGGGCGTCACTGGTGGCGCTGGTATTGTTTATTGTCGTCACGTTTCTGCTGGTGCCGGCGTGGGGGGCAGCCGGAGCATCAATGGCGCTGGTGCTGGCCGTAGCCTCCAACGTAACCGCGCTGCTGATTGCCCTGCGCCCTGATTTTGCCCCCAACTGGTGGATGCTGAGCTGGACAAGCGCCATTGGCGTGTTCTGTTTATTGGGGGCAAGCATAATAAAAGGATGAAGGCAGAAGGATGAATGATGAATTTAAATCTGATTCACCATTCATCCTTTTCAAAGGAACTATTACCCGCCCGTAGTCAACCTCGAAGCGAAAGCGGAGCGGCGTTAGACGACCAAAGGTCCACTGCGTTGTGTATCTGACTACAAACATTTTGTACGAGGAGATTCCTATTCTCGAAAACTTCGTTCACATTCCCGCCGGTAAATTTATTTACGGGCCGGAGATTACCTACGAGCGGCTGGAACGAGCGCCGCTGGCGCGCCCCCGGCAAGAGATGTGGCTGGATGAGTTTTGGCTGGCGCGCACCCCGGTCACATTTCGGAAATGGAAATTTTTTCTGGATGACACCGGCCATCGCTGGCGTGGAAGGTGGTGGCGCATTCGGCAAGGGTGGCGCGGCTGGGCGCGTCGATTTGGAGTCTGTGACGCTTACCCGCCGGAGATGGCCGGGTATCCCATTGTTGATGTCACCCTGGCCGATGCGCTGGCCTACTGCGAGTGGCTGTCGGCGCGGGTGGGGCGACCCTGCACGCTGCCCACCGAATTTCAGTGGGAAAAGGCCGCTCGAGGCACCGATGGGCGCACCTTTCCCTGGGGCGAGGCGTTGCCCCGCCCGGAGCTGGCCCATCTCAAACCAACCCACACCCTGGGTTGGGGCTATTATCTGCACAATCTTTTGCGCCGCCCCAAAATTGAACTGGCTCGCAGCGGTTGGTATTGGCGCATCGGGGCGCCGCGGCCGGTGGGTGCTATCCCGCAAAATATGTCGCCCTACGGCTGCCTGGATATGGCCGGCAACATCTGGGAGTGGACCACCAGCCTGTACAACAACACCCTGCCCGATTTTCACGTGGTCAAAGGCGGCTCGTGGGGATACAGCCCGCAGCACACCGCCTGCAATTGTCGCAGCGCTTGCAGCGTCACCCTTCCAAGTGTAAACTATCACGCGCAAGGCACCGGATTTAGGGTAATTACTGTAGGGGTCAAGAACATGTTGAACAGACAGGATTATGAAATTATCACGCAAAGCCGCTAAGAACGCCAGGAAAAACATTAAAATCTTGGCGTCTTTGCGTGAGATAAAAGTGTTCGACATCTTATTGACCCCTACAG
>CAYWSS010000771.1:0-2927 GCA_964460505.1 uncultured Caldilineaceae bacterium
ACGAAAGAGCAAAATTTGCAGAATATGAGAATTTTGGATAGCCAAAAGTGTAAACGATCTTTTACGCCATTTTTGGCTGAATGAAACGATGTCCAAATGTTCGCCTGTTCGCGTCATTTGCGATTATTTTTAGCTTTTTCGGTTGGAACAAGCCTTATTGCACAGGTGGCAGAATTTGACAAATTCTGCCAACAGAATTATTCTGCGTTAATTACAAATAAATAAACCTGCAACTCAGGTACTCGCTGTCCCGGAAGACACGAGTAGTAATGGCGAAGCCGGTGGTATTTGCCTCACCGCAAATAGAGTCCGGCGCTGTCGCGCAACTGTAACAGGTCAATTAATAATGAGTAATTAACAATTATCAATATTTTGTTAATTACTCATTACTCATCGTTAATTGATCTGAAGCCAGGTCGCCCGCCTGTGTTGGCATTCTTAGCCTTCGCGAGAAGAGGTGTGGTGTAGTAAGAAACTGATTGAACCTCCCTACCAGGCGTGGGGAGGTTTTTTGTTGCCAAACTGCTCCTCTCTGCAGTGATGATTTTTGAAAGGAGCAGCCTATGCGTTTTGATAGTTGTTGGCCGTGATTTGTACACAAACGTTATCAAACAACAAGGAGCTATTACCCGCTCGTAGTCAGCCTCGCAGCAATAGCGGAGTGGCGTTAAGGCGGCGCTCCACTGCGTTGCACGCCTGACTACGAACAATTTTATACGAGGAGTAATCGTTCGCCCCCCCGCTCACGGGGGGACGCGAAGCGGGAGGGGGGTGAACGGTTACAATTTAACAGGGTCTCGTTACTAAAACATTTAATTAATTCTCGTTCCTGATTACTGATTATGTCTATTTCCTGGGGGAAATATTGTGAGATTAACTATTAAACGAACAGCCGGGTTTATCGGCCCGATCTTTATTGGAGTATTAATTTTAGTGGCCTCACTGCTGGCGTTGTTTGCTTTACCCGCCCATGAAGCAAGCGCCGATAGTCCAAAAACGATGGTCATGGTTTTGAAATTTGGCAATAATGATATTGCCGTCCGCTCAATTACCTTTACCGATTCAATTACACCCTACCGCGCTTTGGAACAGGCCGGTTTTACCCTGACCAGCGCCAATGCCAGTTGGGGATTCCAGGTATGCGGCATCGATGGAACCGGGCAGGATGTCGGCCCCGGTGGAACCTCTTGTGTGTGGGCCGGCAAGTACTGGCAAACTTCGTATTGGGATAATAATCAATGGGTCGGAAGATTATGTTTGGTTGATAGCTGTGTGATTACAGAAAGCGGGCACATTGAAGGGTTCAATTGGGGGCCGGACGGAAACCTTCCTCACGGGGCGGGAGCCGCCGCCGGATTAAGAGCGCTGCAATGGCTGCAACTCCGCCAAAACGCAACCGATGGCGGGTACGGTGATATTGGCTCCACTATTGAGACGGCTTTGCCAATTGCCGGTAATCGATGGCAAGCTGACGCGTGGCGGCGCAAAAGTGATGCACCTTCATTAATGCACTATCTGTACGCCAACAGCTCCTCCTTTGTTACCAACGGCGGCAGCGCCGGCAAGCTGGCCGCCGGCCTGTCCGCCGGTAATGGCTGCTGGCCGGTGGATGCCGCCCCGCTAACCGGCTATTTTAATTCCGGCACAGGGGAGTTCGCTCCCCAGGCCATCAACCACGCCTGGGGAATGTTGGGCACCAAAGCAATGAGCCAGACCATTCCGGTATCGGCCACCGGCGCCCTTAAAGGCATGATAACCACCAGCGGGGGGTGGGGCTGGCCGGGTTTTGGCGACGACACCGACACCACCGCCATTGCCATTGAGGCCATGGTTGCCGCCGGAGAGCCGGTCACCGGTTCTCAAATTATCAGTGGCCTGACCTACATTAAAAATAACCGGAACAGTGACGGTGGTTTTAATCCCGGCTGGACCTCAACCACCAGCAGCGCCACGACTGCGGCGGCAGTCCGGGCCATTTTGGCGGTGGGGCAGAATCCCGCTGGCGGGCAGTGGGCCATTTCCGGCACCAGTCCCATCGACTATCTGACCGGCGTTCAGCAACCGGACGGCTCATACCTGTACGGGAGTTCGCCCAGCGAGCTTGAAACCCGGCAGGTGGCCCTGGCGCTGCTGGGCAGATGGCTGCCTCTGGGCATGAATCAGGTGAATGTCTGCCGCGCCGTAACGGGGCGGGTTATTTCCGGTACGGTATCAACTGGCGGTCTGGAAATTACCAGCAGTACGCCGGTCACTGATGTGACCGTTTCCGTAACCGGTTGGAACGGAGCGGGTATCTCTGTAAAAAATAACGCCGCCGGCGCCTACACTGTATCGGTTCCGGCAGCAGGCGTTTATACCGTTACCATGTCCAAAATTGGGGCCGTCTTTTCACCCACCAATCGCGCGGTGTTGGTCTCCGGCAACCCCGGCGATGTAATTCCCGCCGGTAACGTTCAGTCAGCACCGGGCAATTTAACGTATTTGCCGGTTGTCTTGCAAAATCAATAAGCAACCGGCTTTTCCCTAACTCCCAATCTCTAATCCGAACGAGCCGGAACCAAAAAGCAACACAGAGGAGGCGCAGAGAGCGCTGAGGAAAAAATAAATTTTTTAAAACCTGTGCGTCTCTCCGTGGCTTCTCCGGGGTCTCTGTGTTACATCTTTTCTTGTCTATTGTACAGCAATTTCCGGTTTGACAATTATTGTCGGCATTTCAGAGCAGAATTTTCGGAATGATAGAATTTTGATTCGCCGCAGGTTCTGTAAATTCTGCTCTGACACCGGCAAAAATCAGTCCGGCCAAGTGATTATCGGCGGCACAGTTTCCAAAACGGGAATTGCTGTCTATTGTACAAGAATTCAACTGATTAGTACCTATACTGAAAACAGAATGAGAACGGAACTTTTTGGTGATGGTTCGTTATGCC
>CAYWSS010000772.1:0-2923 GCA_964460505.1 uncultured Caldilineaceae bacterium
ATCACCAGGAGCCCGCCGCCCTGCTGAATATACTCCTCGATGCGCTGTTGGCCGTCGACCGTGGGTGGAGCCTGGCCGTCGGAATGAGCGCGGTCACGATGCTGATTGCACTGGGGGTGGCCGTGTTCTACCCTGACATTGGTCGGGCAGATGCCTTTTTGCCCAGCGAGGCGGAAGCCGACAGCTTGCTGCCCGGCCACGACCCTGAAACGTTTTGCCGCGAAATTGCCGCCCGCGGCCCCCGGATTGTAGCCATTAAACAGGGCGACCACGGCGCAACCGTCTTTGACCGCGAACAAAATGTAATCGAACACATCCCCCCCTATCCCGCCCGGGTGGATGACCTGACCGGCGCAGGTGATTCTTTCTGCGGGGGCTTTGCCATTGGCTATGTTAAGACCAAAGATGCCCTGCAAGCCGCGCTGTACGGTACCGTCTCCGCATCATTTATCATCGAAGGTTTTGGGGGGCTGCACGCGCTCAGTATCAAGCGTGCTACCGCAGAATCACGCCTGGCCGAGCTTCGTCACGCTTAGCCACCCCGCTTTCTAAACTCCGCACAAACGTGCTATAATTTAATCCTTATGCACATCAGCCAACTCTCGCTCACCAATTACCGAAATTATAACCGCCTGACTATCGATTTGCCGGCCGGCCCCGTTTTGCTGCGCGGAAACAATGCCCACGGCAAAACCAATCTTCTGGAAGCCATCTATTTTCTGTCAACCACCCGCAGCGTTCACGCCCGCAGGGACCAGCAACTTATCAACTGGCTCATTCTACGTCAGGAACCGCTCCCCTTTGCCCGGGCAGAAGTAACCGTCAAAACCCGGTACGATTCATTTAAAATTGCCATCACCATTATCCGTGAAAATAACGGCTTCCGCAAGGATATCCGCTTTAACGGCGCAAAAAAGCGGGCAATGGATGTTTTGGGCAAGCTCAAAACGGTGATGTTCCTGCCGGAAGACATAGAGCTGGTAACCGGTGCGCCGGCCGTCCGCCGCCGCTATCTGGACAGCACCCTGTGCCAGATAAACTCCGATTATTGCGCCGCGTTAAGCAAATACAACAAAGTGCTGGCGCAACGCAACGCCCTGCTAAAAGAATTGTTTAAACGCAACGGCAATGTGGACCAGCTTCTTTATTGGGATGAACAACTGGCCCTGTACGGGGCCGTATTGGTGGTAGAACGGCACAATCTGGTACTGGAACTGGATACCGTGGCCCGGCAGCGTCATCGGGAAGTGAGTGGCGGGCAGGAAGCATTACGCCTGCATTACGCCCCCAGCTTCGACCCCCACCAGCGCCCGCAGCCCAACTACCAACTGCCGCTGATGATGGAAGATTTAGCGCCGTACAGCACAGCCGCCCCCCCGGTAAAAGACGTTCGGGAAACGTTTCTGGCCTACCTCACCCAGGCCAGAAGAGAAGAGATAAATCGAGGCGTAACCCTGGTTGGCCCTCATCGGGACGATTTGCATTTTCTGGTAGACGGCATCGATATGACCCTGTACGGCTCGCGCGGGCAGCAGCGTACCGCAGCCCTCAGCACCAAACTGGCCGAGGTGTCGCTAATGGAGCAATCTACCGGCGAAATGCCGGTTTTATTGCTGGACGATGTCATGAGCGAGCTTGATGCCGCCCGCCGCCAACAAATTATCAACATCGTCAATCAGGCGGGCCAGGCCATTCTTACCACCACCGATTGGGAAGACTACAGCCAGGATTTTCTGCAACGGGCAAGCCTGTTTTCGGTAACCATGGGCCGCTTGGAAGAAGCAGAGGCAGGCGGCAGCAGGTAAGCGCTTATCAACCAGATTTTTACGCGCACCTGCCCCCTGTGCCCCATAGGTTGGGTGAAAAAAATCTGCACCGGATTTCGCAAATTTGTAAAGGGCAAGATGATGTTAAACATCGCAGAGAACGCAAAGAAACAGTAAAAACTCTGCGCGCTGTGCGCCCGCGTCCTTTGCGATGAAAGTTTTATCGACCAGTGTTCAAAATGTTGCTGACTCTTGCAAAATTTTTGATTTTTAATTTGAGAAATTCGCGCAATTCGGCGCAAAACTTTTTCACGCAGCGTCCGGCTTGTCCGGGTCAGAGGGATTGCAGACCCTTTTACCATTTCTGTGTTAAAATCCAACGGAAGTCACCGGGCAAGGCAACGCCGGATAAAGCAATTCATTGCCCGCCGGCTTCACGTCTGCTATAATGTCACAATGCCACCAACCAAAAAATGAGGAGATAGAATTATTGCTATGCAAAATAAAGTACTGGTAGTTGAAGACGAACCACAAATTGCCGGTTTTATTGGCAAAGGTTTAGAACGCGAGGGATACACCGTCTTTAGCGCTGCAGATGGTGAAACAGGATTAGATTTAACCTTTAGCGAATTACCCGATTTAATAGTTTTAGATGTTATGTTACCCGGTATCAATGGCCTGACCGTCTGCCGCCAGATTAGAGATGCAGAGTTGCAAACACCAATCCTGATGCTAACCGCCAAAGACGCCGTACCCGACAGGGTAGCCGGACTGGAAGCCGGGGCCGACGATTATCTGGTTAAACCATTTGCCTTTGAAGAGCTGCTGGCTCGAGTGCGCGCGCTGGGCAGACGCCGGGCGCCCATCGAATCTGATGCGCCGCTGACATTTGTTGACCTGACCCTAAACCCCACCACTCGAATGGCGCAACGCAACGACAGAAATATTGAGTTAACGGCCAAAGAGTACGATCTGCTGGAACTGTTTATGCGCCATCCAAACCAGGTTCTTACCCGCGACCAGATTTACGACCGCATTTGGGGCTACGATTTTGGCGGCGAGTCTAACATTATCGAAGTTTACATTCGCTATTTGCGGTCAAAACTGGAAGCAGACAATGAATCCCGGCTGCTGCACACCGTGCGCGGCGTGGGATA
>CAYWSS010000773.1:0-2913 GCA_964460505.1 uncultured Caldilineaceae bacterium
CCCAAAATCAAGAGGAGGCTTTTAAACTTCCCCCCGTCAACGGGGGGATTGAGGGAGGTAAATTTGGATGTGCTGAGGTTTTAAAGACAGTTTTTAAGAGGGATTTTGCTTTGCCGCCAGCTCGCCTGATTTTGCACTGGCCCTGGCTGCAATTTTTGCAATGGGGTAATAGTCGGTTGGGGAAAGTACGCCGGCAGCCAGCCAGTGGCCGGGTTCCATGCAACGAGAACTGGCAAATTCAGCAGATGTTGTAAAGTAGTTACCGCAGATTTTACAGCGACCAGGGATGTCGTTTGTCTCCATTTTCCCTACCCTAGCTTGTGATGTTCCTGTCCAATAGTTTCGTGCCAATTGCAGAATACATAATAGACTTTAGGAGAGCATTAGGACAACCTTGGAAATTGGTTAGAGTTAGGGAATAAAACGTATTACAAATGAAGCCAGGGGCCAGGAGGTAGGAATTAGGTGCCCTGATTTTTGTTGCCGTGTTGCCCCAAGGGGACGGTCGGTCGCACTTTTGTTGATGTAATCATTCACCCCCCTCCAACCTTCCTTTGGTCGCTCTTGTGAGGGGGGAGGGCTTTAAACTTCCCTACCGTGGGCAGGGGGACGCGAAGCGGGGGGAGTGAATGGTTACTTTTTTGATCATGTTGCTGAAATCAGAGCAATTTTTTGGCTTGCTCAATTAAATGATAAGCATAACTGACATGCGCCTGCGCTTGCTCTAAAATGGCCAGGGCTTCGCTGTTATCGGGCTTATCCGGCGGCACCGGTTCTGTGGGTTGAGTGGGTTCAACCGGCGGCTCCGGTTCCGGTTCAGTTTGCCCTTTGACCGGATAGAACACAATGTACCAGGAGTGGCGTTTTTCATTGCCGGAGTACATGGTGTGGATATTTTCGATAAGTTCAGTCTCAAAACCAAGCACGCGGAACCAGCATCGCTGATTCCAACTGAGTTGCATGTTTGCGCGTTCGTGCGGGGGTTTATCTTGAACCAGCGGATTGGGCTTTTCGTTATCATTCATTTTGGCCCAACCCCAATCAACCTGTTTACTTTTGTCAGCGTTGCCGCTTGAATCAAGCACCGCTACAAATACGCTGGCCGGCCCGGTATTTTCTTCCGGCAGCAGGTGCCTGATGCCAATAACCTTGTAATGGTTCCTGGTTTTGTCGGCAGCGGTTATTTTTTGTTCGTCCCCATCAGCCTCATTTTTTATTTGTTTGGCGTTTTGATAGTGGCTGATGTATTCTTTGTCTTTTGTATTAAAGTCGAGGGTCACTTTTCCCTCCTCTCCTTCACCGGTTGTGGTTTTTTGAAAAGTAAGCCAAAAGTTTGTGTTTTTGAAGCCGGGCGCTTCGCCGCCGTTGCCCACGTTGGTCAGAGCATCACCGGGTTCTCCTTTAACGGAAATCCGGTAGGTGCCCAAGGCGCCATACATGGCCAGGTTACCCCAGTAGTCATCGGCCTGGCCTTTGGTGGCTGCGCTGTCCAGGCCGCCTTCCCGCTCGGCCTGAAATTTGTGATTTTCAAGGGGATTACCCTCTTCGTCCAGACACTTAACATAAATGTAGCCGGTTCCTTCTTCTTTCCACTGGACAGCAATCAGCTTCCAATAGGGTTGGCCGGGGTCGGCCACGGGCTCCAGCAGAATCTGAGGTTCCAGATACTTTAATTCGTCGGTAAAGTCTCTGCCGGTCAGGTCGGGGCCGGTGTAGAAATTTTCCATTTCGGGGGGAACCGGCCCGTCGGCCCGAATGTTGCCCGGAGAGTCTTTTAGCAGTTGTACCAGGGGTTGTTCTCCGTTAAGTCCAAATTCAGAGTCGTACCAGTTGGTGTACCAGGGGCCTTGCGGCTCGTATGATGATGACAACACGCCCATTTGGTATCCGGCAATAAACCAGGGCATGGAGCAAAAATAGTAGTCGGGCAGGGGATAATTATCAAACATGTCCACGGTCCGCTGGCCAACCCAATGCGGTGTGGGTTTGGGGTAGCGGGCGTCGTCGCCGTAGGTGGTCCCGGCGCGTTGGCCAATACTGTAGCCGCCCTCCGTCATCATAATGGGAACACTGTGCCCGCAGGCTTCTTGCACCAGATGATCCAGATATTCAAACGCGCGGAAGCCGGTAGAATCTTCAAGAACACTGATATTTGGGTTTGCGTGTTCGGCGCGCAGTTGATTTACATCTTCAATGGTCCGCTCCCACACCCAAAATGTGCGGTCAGGGTCATTATCGGCCAGAGCCAGATACTCCTCCTGAGTAATGGCGGTGCCTTTATCGGCAATGCCATCGTTAGGGTAGGTCAGTGGCCTGCCCAGGCAGTAGTTGTGTACGGCTACAACCATGGCTTCAAAGATGTCCGATCGGCCTTTTTGCGCCATTAGTTCAAAGGGATTACCCCGGCCCCCCGGCCCAAATGCGTCAAACAACGGGATAATGCCAAATGGACGGACTTTGTCCCAGCCGTCTATGTAGCGGTCTACCACAACCTCCATCCAGTTTTCCGGGCGATTGCCGTCTTTCCATTCCAGAGCCAGGTCCGGCTCGTTGCCAAACTCCATGTAGCGCACGCCCAGTGCGCCTAATCGCTCGGCGTAATGAATTTCCCGCCCGCCAATAAAACCCGGATAATTGGGATGCAGGTAGACTCGCACAACCGGCATTATCCCGTAATCAATTAACCGTTTGATTAAACCGAGAGAACTGCCGCCCCCATCGTCAAGTAGTTTTACCCACTTGACTTTGGCTTCCAGCATAAAGGGCAACCATTTTTCTAACCACTGATCTTTTCCCCAAATACTGGTTGAGGGCGACCAGTGGATGCCACGTCCGGTATCTTTGCGGGGACGCGGGTATTCTGAAAGCTTCATTGGTCTCTCCTATTCTGATTTTAATAGTGATGGTGACTTG
>CAYWSS010000774.1:0-2882 GCA_964460505.1 uncultured Caldilineaceae bacterium
GGCACGCATCAGGCAAACCTCCCCGGCCGGCAGGTTCAGGCCGATATTCCATTGCTGGATGAGCTAACCGCCGGCGCCAACAACAATGACTCGCTGCTCATCCCAATGCCTCCCTTTGGCGATATGCAGGAAACCTCCGAGCGGATGATGGCCTATTTGCACCGGCCTCTGCCAACTTACGTCTGGATAGAAAGCGAACCCCGCTCTATTCAACCTGAAGAACGCGACAGAATCTGGCAAGCCGTAAATGCCGGCTCAAATCAGGCCTGGCTGTTTGAACGCTGGCTCACTCCCAACGACCCGCTTAACCAAACGGCAGCCCGCTTTAATCAAGAGGCGTTTCCGGTGCGGGAGCAGTGGCTGGAAAACAGCGGCAAATTGACCCAATACGCCCTGGCCGGCAACGCCGCCCCGGCCCTGTCAGCGCCGGTTAACGTGCCGTTTGAGGGGGGGCTGACCCTGCTGGATTTTTCTGTTGCTGAAACTACGGTTGCTCCCGGCAATGTGGTCAAGGTGCGTCTCACCTGGCAAGCGCCGGCGGCAGAGGCGCTTGCCGGTGGTAAATTGCCGGACGGCGGGCTGATTGGTTTTGTCCATTTGCCGGATGAGTCATCTGCCGGAAACATTGCTCAGCGTGACCGGTTGCTGCTCGATTTACAGCGTCCGGCCCAATCGCCGCTGCTGCCGGAACAAACCGTGGCACAGGGGTACGGCCTGCCACTGCCGGATAACCTGATACCCGGCTCGTACCCGCTCATTATGGGGGTCTATTCTGCGTCTACCGGGCAGCGCCTGCAGCGGGCCGGTAATCCCGACGATTTTTTGTACCTGACAAATATCACCGTGAAATAATAGTGGCAGGTGGCAGGTTGGGTTGCAAGGGTACATATTCGCATATTCGCTCATTCGCTCGCAGCCCGCCAATTTTTAGGGTCGTTTGGGTCTCCCCCCGGATTAACCAATTCCAGCAAATCCCCCCGGCCATCGGCGCTAACCGGCCAGCCGTTTTCGTCATTGTAGGTCACTGAAGTAAGCACATTTCCCCTGGCATCTATCAAGCTGATGGTTTCTCCCTGGTTGGCTAGCTGCCCTTCAAACAGGCCGTTAACCGGCACATCCGGGTACCGGGCGGCAAACGCTTGAAAATTTCGAGCCAGGGTCATCTTCTCTCCGGGGGGGAGCCAGGGCGTGTTAGGCGGGAAGATGTAGCTGATGCCATCAAATGATATTCCAGCCATGTCAAAAGGAACATCACCGGTGTTTGTTATTTTTCATTAATTCCAGAAACAGCACTCGCATTTTGTGGTGCGGAGTGGTTTTGCCCAGGTATAATCCGGCCCCTTCATTCCAGGTAACTTCGCCATCCCACATAAAATAACGCAGGGGGCCTGGCGGGTTATTTCTAAGGGTAATGTACCAATTGTTGTCGCCCCAATCGTTGTTGCCGGCGTAGAGGTTGAGAATAATATAGTCGATGAATTGGGTGGTATCCACGTATTGTTGGATGGTCTCGTACCGTTTCGGGTCAGCCAGGTTGCCTTCATCAAGCAGGCGCAGCATCTCTTCGTAGCGATGGTTGGAGCCGCTCACCTCTTATCCAATTTTTATTTCCGGCTCCGCGCCCCGAGCTACTTCTTTTGGGTTGAGGATAGTGCCGCCGTGTTTAACCGCAAACCAGTCGTCAGGGTCGCCGCCGTAATAGGAGGCGGCAAACTCAACATCGGGCCGCTCGACCAGGTTGTACAGCCCCCAATACAATCCGTTGAGATAGAGATGCACAAACCTGCCGTGCGACCCTACCCCGGTCATTTTAATCTGCGAGGCTCGCATCCACTCATCGCGGGTGTAGGTGACTTGCGTGTAGTCAACCGCATCGGGATAACCGGCATAGCTGCGATTGGCTCCGCCGCGCAGCACCAGGGTGTTAAATTCATCAACCGGCGAAGTGGGAAAAATAGGGGCCTTTAATTTTGATGGGCCATACTTGCCTTTAAAAAACAGCCGGAATGATTTTTTTGGCATAAATTCCCAGCGGTTAGATACGCCTTGCATCCTGATTCCCGCATTTACCTGAAATTCCAACTGTGGATTGGCCGGTTCAATCCATTCCAGCGATACCGGACGTTCCCACGCCTGGCCCCGTTCCAGAGCGTGGACATAAATATCAAAATTTTCCGGGGCTGTTACCAGAGAGAGGGAAGGCAAGGAGGTTAGCCCCTCTTTGAGAAGCTCACCGTAGGCCGGGTCTCCGGTGATACGGCGATCCATCTGATAATCGGCGGTTACGGGGGCCCCTTTTTCCGGCAGGTAGGGCCGGTAATCCAGATAGACCCCCCAGGTGCCGGGCCAGCCGGGCGGATTGCCCGGCTGATTGACGACGTTGTCAAGAAAAATGTAGCTATGCGTGGCCACCTGTGCCCGCAAAAAATCTTCTTTGAAGGCAGTTGCCCGGAGGATGGTGGTGTGGTCTACCGGGATGGGTTGGGAATAGGTTTGCCCGTTTGATTCAGTGGGTTCGGTTCCATCCAATGTATAGCGAATAACCGCATCCGGCGTGCCGGATTGTAGTTCGACTTCAAACGGCGCATCGTAAAAACCTCGCGCAGGGGTAAACTCGACCGCCGCAGCAATGGCTTTGGATGCTTCTGTAGCGTTGTTTGCCTGACCGGGAGACGGCCTGGGAAAATAGTTTTTCTCTGTTTGATCTTCGCTGCTGCCGTAGGTGGTATCTCTGAGTTGTGGCGGAAATTGGGGGGAGATAGCGTCAACAAATCGATCATCAAACACGTTGTACAACCCCAGAAATTCGCCGGCTTTGCTTAGCTTGTAATTGGTGTGCAGCGCTGCTTTTGGATTGGCTCTGTTTTTGCCCGATGCAAAAA
>CAYWSS010000775.1:0-2881 GCA_964460505.1 uncultured Caldilineaceae bacterium
CCCACACCCCGCGACCACCCCCCCCCCCCCCCCCCCCCCCAAAACCCCCGCCCCCCCTGAAACCGCCCCCGCTCCAGCCGCCGCCGCTGGAAGAAACCTTGGGGGGCGGGGGTTTGCTGGTTAGCGTGCTGCCGGCCGAAGTTAGCAGCGAGCCTAACCCCGCGCTCATGCTTGATAACGAAGCCCCCATGCCCGCGCTCATATCCGACAGGTTCGGCACGCCGCCTCCTTCACCGGCCAGCGGCCCCGGCGGCCCGCCGGATGGCCCAGCCCCGGCGGAAGCTGCCGAGCCGGGATAGCCGTACATTCCACCCCGATGATGGGGCATTATCACCACCGGCCCCCACCAACTTGGGGCAGGGGTGTCGATGGCCGAAAATTTACTGATAAGGCGTTTTTCCAGCCCAAAGGCGACGGCGTAGGGCAGGTACTCCTGAAACTTGTCTTTAACCGCTTCCAGATCGCCCTGTTTTTCAATATTTTCCAGATAGTTTTTAAAGGCCATCCATTTGGCGGATTCTTCCGCCCCTTTTGTTGTTTTACGCGGCATATGCCCGCTTACAAAAAACAGGGCCGCCATTCCGGCTGCCAGGCCAAGGCTGGGGCAAGCCACCGCCGGGGAGAAATCGCCCAGAAACACCAACATGCAACAGGCGGACCCGAACGAGACCACCAATCCAGCGATAGAAAGAAATGCCCACCTCCCCCGGGTCGACTCCGGGCTACGCGGGAAAAAGCCTTGCCCAACCACCTCTTGGTAAAGGTCACCTTTCAGGCCGGGCAGGGCGCTGTAAAATTTTTGTCGCAGGTCGCGCATCCGCACTTCGGTGTTATCTTTTTTGAAGATTTTTTTGAGCAGCCGTTTTTCATGCGGGTAGATGGCCAACGTTTGATCCTGCAAATGAAAAATAAAATCACGGCTCATGCCCAGGCTGCCGGTATTCTGTTTTTCTTCCATGCGGATGGCCCCCCGCTGGGCCAGGTCAAAAATGCTGGCGATGATATCCTTTAAATCGGCGTGCTCATCAACCAGCGTGCCCGCAATGCCGGCCGGTAGATCGGCGGGCGGCTCGGAAAGGTATTCCGGCGCAATAATCGAGTCGTCATCCCGGCCACGGGTGTACCACAAAATATAAACCGCCACCGGGCTGCCCACCAGCAGCGCTAATCCCAATACACCAAACAGCAGCCCCACGACAGACCCCCACTCGCGGCGCAGGTCATCGGCGGTTTGCCACGATGGCGGCGCGGCCTGCACCACCCCGTGCGGAAACTGGACCCGCACCTCTACCTCCTCGCCCGGCGGAATATTTGAGGCCGTAAATATCACCGCGCCTCTGTCCGTGTAGTTGGCGTTGTCAATGGGCCAGCCGTAGGCATCCACCACCAGTTGGTCTTTGGGAAAGATGGCCGGCGGCGTTACCGTAATTGTGGCTTTATTTATGGGAAAGTTATGGTCAGAGGGAATGGCTTTCCACCAGACCTGATCGCCGCCCTCATAGATGCGCAATCCCCCCTCTGCCCGGTAGCGCAGCGCGTAGGTGTGGCTGCTGTTGGCGGTGGGCGGAAAATACCAGGTAATTTCCAGGTTGCCGTCGGTGACCGCCGTGGTAAAGCCATATTTGTTGGTGGAGTTGGGGGTGTAGTTGCGCACCGAGCCATCCGGCATAATTTCGGCCACGCTGATGTCGGTAATGTTTTCCACCCGATCCAGCGGAATGGCGGCAAACCCAAAGTGGAAGGTGCCGCCGGTAAAAGAAATTTCCTGAATCTCCTCTATCAGCATATCGCCGTTTTCCTGCGCGGTGATGTTTACATCGTACCGCTCCCAGACCAGGGTTTTGTCCTGGGCCAGCGCCGGAGTAAATTCGAGAAGCCCGGCCAACAAAACGGTTGCCAGCAGAATAGTTGTCCACAGATATTTTTTCATGCGTAATCTCCGCGTATAAAAAAGATTTGGGGATGCAATGCGGCGGAAAAAATCATTTAGTTGGCTTGCTGTGCTGCCCGTATCCGGGCCAGTTTGTTTTGCCATTGTTTCAATACCTGGTGTTCAGGAGGCAATATTTGTTGAGCCAACTCAACGGCCTGAGTTATTAATGGTTCAGCCTTTTTGAAATGGTCATTTTTGGCCATATGCTGTCCCAAGCGCCAGTAAATATTGACCTGTCCCACCCGATCCCCAATTTGCCGATATAGTTGCAGGGCTGCATCCAGCTTTTCCACCCCTGTTTCTGTTTTCCCTTGATCTATATGAAACGTGCCGGTGGCCTGCAGCGTGTTCGCTTCCCCCAGCCGGGAGCCGGCCGCCCGGAACAACGTCAGCGCTTCCCCGTAACTCGCCAGCGCCGCCTCGTTTTCAGCCTTAAACCCTTGCACATCGCCGGTGGCCTGCAGCGCGTTCGCTTCCCCCAGCCGGGAGCCGGCCGCCCGGTACAATTTCAGGGCGCGGTTTAACATGACGCCGGCTTGCTTTGCGTCACCTTCCAGGTACAGGGCAATGGCCATGTTCTTCAGGCCGGCGGCTTGCCCGTAGGGATCATCGCCGGCGGCAGTTAATGCTTTTTGGTACCATTTCAGGGCAGCCTGCCGCCCCTTTTTAAGCTGCACAATATGCCCCATGTTGTTCAGGGCATCTACCTGCCCGGCCCGGTTTTTGGCCGCGCGGGCCGGCTTGTATTGCTGTTCCAGGTGGCGGGCGGCTTCATTGTATTGCCCGTCAAAATCCAGCAGGTAGGCGACCTGGCCGTGCAGGCCGGCCAGGGTGGCGGGGGGGGGCATTTTCGGCCTGGTATTCGCGCAGCAAGCCCTGAAAACGCCGCAGTTGGCGCTCCACGGCCATCCCGCCAGCTACCCGGCCCTCTCTGTCCGCGCTGGATTA
>CAYWSS010000776.1:0-2880 GCA_964460505.1 uncultured Caldilineaceae bacterium
CCGGCGCGCATGTTTCCCAGAGGCGTCTGGATGCCTTTCCCTCCCTGGCCCCCCCCGTCATCCTGTCCCCCGATTACCAAACCGACAACCCCTGCCCCCGCCTGCAGCGCGGCGTGCCGGTTTCGGCCCTGCCCCCCGAAGCGCTGGCCGGCACCCCCGATATTGCCGCCGAGGCCGTGCATACGGTCTACAAACGCACGGTACTCAAAGAAGGCCGCCCCCCGTTTCTGGCCTTTCGCTCTGCGTTTCAATCGCCTGCGTTTCTGTGGGGCGTGCAAGACCGCATGCAGGCGCATCAAGCCGAAGGACGCATCATCGACGAGTTTGCCCGAAAATTACAGCCCAACTACACAGTGGTTGACCCGTACACTTTTTTCTTTTTGCTCAAACGGTATCTGGAGACTCAGTAGGGCATCAATTTGGGCTTACTGAGACTCATCAGCGCCGTTACTTATAGATGCCCAGAAAGGTTTTTCCCTAAATAACATCCGTATTGCGTATTGCGTATTAGCCCCTTCTTTACGAAATACGTAATACGTAAATCGTTGGGCGAAAACTTTTCTGGAGCGCTATATCTAATACTTTGCGTCCTTTTTGCAGCAAGGTATTTGAGGCAAAAGGTTTTTGAAGAAACATCACGCCTGGTCCCAGAACACCGTGATGCGCAATACATAAATAGAATTTTGGCAGTTTCGCAAAACTCGGCAGGTTACAAGTGACCGGCACTTAAAATATAAAGTGCCGGTCACTTTAATTTACCTGATGGCTTTTGCGGTATTGCGAATTTTGGTATTGGGGCGCAGCTTCGTAAATTGGTCAACCACAAACGCCTATTGACTCTTCTGTTACTTTGTGATATATTAAACATATAGGACGGACTGGTCAGTCCGTAATAAATTCAGAGAGAATATCCAATGAAAATAATTGAAAAAATCATGCAACTGGTCCACCCCGCCAAGGGGGGCAACCATCTCACAGGATCAAATAATCAATGGCCGGAAGCAGCTATTGAACCTTTGAATATGGCCCGCCGGCCTCGTACAATTACCCACCCCGAATTGTTGGATTTATACCGGGCGATGGATTTGGCCGGATAACCTTCACCCTAAATCTCAAAGGAGTCACCATGAGCCAAATAGCGCCCCAAATGACGCAGCCCCTGCCGGCTGCCAACTGTATTTACAAAGAGCTATTACCCGCTCGTAGCCAGCCTTGCAGCGATAGCGAAGTGGCGGCACTCCACTGCGTTGCGCGCCTGACTACGAACATTTTATACAAGGAGGTACCTTTATGAGCCTTGCCGAAACGATGCAAACAAGTGACGCACATCAATTACCCACCCGCGAACGGCTGCTGAACGCAGCGCTGGTCTGTTTTAGCCGAAAAGGCTATCACCAGACCACCACCGATGAAATTGTAGCCGAAAGCGGGATGGGCAAGGGCACCCTGTATCGCTATTTTGAAAACAAGCAGGATCTGTTCATCTCCCTCATCGATTGGTTTTTTCTGGAAGTCAGCAAGGAAATTACGCATGCCTGGGATGATTCGATGCCGGCGGCGGATAAAATCCGGGCGATGGTTCAGATTTTTCTGGATGAAAGCGAGCAACTGTTTCCCTTCTTTAAAATCACCGTGGATTTTTGGGCCCAAACTTTTGAAAATGACCGCTTACAGCGCACCTTTTGGACCTGGCTGCAACAGTACCAAATGCAATTTTCCACCGTCATCGATGAGGGCATTGCCGGCGGAGAGTTCCGGGTAGTCAACTCAAAGGCAGTCGCTCTGGGGCTGGTGGCCATGCTGGATGGGGTGGCGCTGTACAAAACGCTGCTCAGCAAAGAGATTGATTTTCCGGGCACGATTCTGGCCTTGATGGAAGCCATTCTGGCCGGCTTGAAAACAGAGGTTTGAAATGATGTCGCCAAGAAAAACGTGGGCCGTCATGGCCAAAGAGATGCGCCACATTTGGCGCGATCCGGGGACACTGGCGCTGTTGCTGCTGGCTCCACCCATCCTGTTAATTATTATGGCCTACGGTATGGTCACCGATATTCGCCAAACCCCGATTACAGTCATGGATAACAGCCACAGCACCATTTCCCGCCGGTTTCTGGCTACGCTGGCCAACAGCAGCGACATTATTGTTGAGCGGATTGCGGAAAATTACGCCGAGGCGGAACGCTATTTTGACCGCGACCAGACCAAAGCGCTGGTGGTGATCCCCCCCAATTTTGCGGAGCAACTGGAGGTGGGCAATGCGGTTGAAGTGCAGGTAATTGTTGACGGCACCGACCCCACCACCGCCGAGCACGTAATCAATCACGTACTCAGCCGCAGCCAGATGTTTGGGGTGAACGTGGCCGTAAAAACTTTGGGCCGGGCCATGCCGCTGCCCGATATCAAAACCCCCGTCGATTTGCGGGTGCGGACCTGGTACAACCCCGACCTAAAAAACACCCACGGCATTGTCCCGGCAATGATTGCCATGGTTATGAGCTTGCCCGCTATTGTGATGATGAATGCCATTGTCCGCGAAAAAGAACACGGCACGCTGGAGGGTATCTTTGCCACCCCCCTCAAACGCAGCGAACTGCTCATCGGTAAATTAATTCCCAATACGTTTATTGGCTTAATCAGCATCGTGCTGTGTGTAATTGTCGGCATCAAAATTTTCGGGGTGCCGTTTAAGGGGGATTTTGGGCTGTTTCTGCTGCTGTCTCTGTTGTTTTTGCTGGCGCTCTACAGTATGAGTTTGTTTATTGCCACCTTCATTTCCAATCAGGCGGCAGCTTCGCTGGTGGGACTTTTGATTTTTATGTTTCCCAGCTTCTTCCTGTCGGGAATGTTTTATCCGGTGGCCAGCTTTCCGGATATCGTAAA
>CAYWSS010000777.1:0-2880 GCA_964460505.1 uncultured Caldilineaceae bacterium
TTCTTTCTCGATGAGCGCGACGTCAGCCTGCTCACAGAGCGCTCGCGCGTCCTCGACCGAAAACGTGTCGCCGAGTTGTACCTGTGCTTTGCCAATCGAGAGCCACGCCCAGGTCGCGCTCCGCGAAGGCCATGCGGCGCTGCCGGCTTGCTCGACTACCCCCACAAATTCGTGGCCCAAAATCCCGCTGAATCCTTTGTAGCCGCTCACCAGTTCAAGATCGGTGCTGCAGATGCCGGCCAGCGTGGTGCGGATCAACGCCTCGCCGGGGTTGGGTTCAGGAATGGGCACACCGGTTCGCAATTGAAGGGTATCCCCAAAATGGAGCGCTCGCATCATGGAAGAAACCTTTACATTGCCCGTTTGAGAATTTCTTCCATTTCGTTGCCGGTTAGTTTTATGGGGTTGCCCTTCATGCTGCTGGCCTGCGCCGCCTTTTTGATGAGCGTGGGCAGGGCATCTTCATCAAGACCGTAAGCGCCCAGGTGAGGCACCCGCAAATCTTCACAAAGTTCCTGCACCCAAACGACCCCATCGGCGGCCCCGGCGGCCGGATTACCGCTGAGAATTTGCCCAATCTCATCGTATCGCATGAGCGCTTCGCTATCCGGCCTGCGTTCTTTCAAAGCCCTGACATTAATTTCCATCACGTAAGGCAGCAGCGCCGCGCAGATTGCGCCGTGAGGGGCCTCAAACATTCCCCCAAACGGGCCGGCAAAACCATGCACTGCGCCCAGCTTGGCATTGGCCAGCGCCAGCCCGCCGTAAAGGCTGGTCAGGGCCATGTCCTCACGGGCGCGCAGGTCTTCGCCGTTATCAAACGCCTTGCGCAGCGAACGGGCCGCCCGGTGCATTCCATCCAGACAAAAGGTATCGGTGAGGGGGGTAGAGAGATGGGAAACGTAGGGTTCAATCACCTGGGTCAGGGCATCAATGCCGGTGCCGGCAGTGACCGGGGGGGGCATGGAATGGGTGAGATCGGGATCAACCAGGGCCACTTTAGGCAGCATCATGGCACTGCGCAGGCTCACTTTTACCTTATGTTCCGGTGAGAGAAGCACGGCGTTTCGCGTAACTTCCGCTCCGGTTCCGGCGGTGGTCGGGATGGCAATGTAGGGGGCCGGCGGGTTAACAAGGGGTTGGCCGCGACCGATGACCTCCAGATAATCCAGCAGGTCCCCCTGGTTAGTCAGCAGGGCAGCAATGGCTTTGCCCGCATCAAGTGCACTGCCTCCCCCTATGCCAATAACCATATCGCACCGGTTGCGCCGGGCTTTCTGCATCCCGTTTCGGGCCGTTTCTGTGGTGGGTTCCCCAATGACGGTAAATGTGGTAAAACTGACCTGGTGCGAGGTCAGGTAATCGAGCAGCGTGCCGGCGCGCAAGCTGGTACCGCCGGTAACAACCAGGGCGTGTTTTCCAAAATCGGCGGCAATTGGCCCAATTTCGGCCAGCGAGCCGCCGCCAAAAATAATGCGGGTAGCTGTAGCAAATTCAAAGTGCATCAATTTATCCCCACCCGTCATCATCAGGAAATACGTTGCTGTATATTGCTTTGGTGCGCGGCGCAACCAGCATATCCTGCACGGTGGCCGCCCATTTATTGTAGTGATCGGTTTCTTTGTGTTTGGCCGGGGCACCGGCGGTACGATAGGCCTCAACCAGTACAAACCGGGTCGGGTCATCCTCTTGCTGCACCACATCAAAACGAGCCACACCGGGTTCTTGTACGCTGTTGCGCGCATTTTCTATGGTTGCCTCTCGAAAGGCGTCCACATGTTCGGGTTTTACATGCACAAATACATGAACAACTAACATTTTTTTGCTCCTTTCGTAGCTGAACTTGATTTTATCAAAATTTCATTGGACTATCATTTTTGTCGATCAAGGTGCAGCAAGGCCAGGGATACCACGGTTGTCCAGGCCAGCACTTTAAACTGATTTGCATCCAGCGCCGTTTCCAGCTTTGCCCGGCTGAGATGTAACAGTTCCTGCTCCTCCAGATCATCGGCATCAGGCCTGGTAACGGAGTAGGCCCCGGTAGCCAGAAACAAATGGGCTGTGCCTGCCCCCCGATTGCCATCGACGGTGTATTGCCCCAGATTGATCCAACGGGGGGCCTTATATCCCGTTTCTTCCAGAAGCTCACGTTGGGCAGCCGCCAGCGGGTCCTCCCCAGAATTGATATAGCCACCGACCGGTGCCAGCGAGATGCCCTTGACCCCATACTTGGTCTGGCGAAAACAGAGGAAATTTCCATTTTCGGTCATAGCCAGTACATTGATATAATCCGGTGTAATGAGCCAGGCCCAGTCGGGAATAATTTGGCCGCCGGGCAGTTCGATGGTGTGTTCTTCAACGGTCAGGAATTTGTTGTACTTTAGCACTTCTGACCGGGATAACGTTTTCCAGAGTTTCATTGGGCTAATATCCATTTTTTATGTAGCATCCAAAAAGCCCGATCCGGTTTTGGCGTCGGGCTTTTTCGCTTAGGAATATGGATTAAATAACTGTCCCCTTTTGTCCAAAAAAATGATAAATGGGTAAATGGCGAATTATAAATTGTAAAGTACCTGCTGCATCGGTATAAACTGTTTTTTTGTAGGGGTCAATAAGATGTTGAACACTTTTGCCTCACGCAAGTCGCAAAGATTTTAATGCTTTTCTTAGCGTTTCTGGCGGCTTTGCGTGAAAATTTCAAAATCCTGATTTGTTCAACATAATCTTGACCATTACAGTTTGGCTCTCTGGTAGTTTGCAGGATTGCTCTATAAAAACGTATTATCTGCCACTAATTTCACTGATTTTTTATTTTTTTGTGTTAATTTGTGCAATTCGTGGCAAATTCTTTACTTTGATCCTGCAAAATCCTGTAGAGCC
>CAYWSS010000778.1:0-2876 GCA_964460505.1 uncultured Caldilineaceae bacterium
GCCAGAAACGCGCTCTTGGCCCGGTTGGCGGCCTCGGCAGCTTCTTTGGCCTGTTGCAGTTCCTGCTCGGTTCGTTTACGTTCGGCAATCTCCGTTTGTAAGGCGGCGGTGCGCGCTTCAACCAGCTCTTCCAGTTGGTCGCGGTACTGCCTCAACTCCTCCTCTGTCTTTTTACGCCCGGTGATGTCCATGAGGCTAACCAGGGCGTGGTTCAGCTTTTCACCTTCTGCCGGGACGCGCAAGGTCAGCAACACGTTCAGAGGCTTTCCCTGCAACGTTTGGTTAATCGTCTCTCCTTCAAAATAGGTTCCACCTTCGACCAGGGTCAGCAGCTCGTCACAAAAAATATCCTGCGTTTCCGGCAAAACAATTTTGTCCAGCGACCCCAGGAGTTCTGCCTTGCTGCCGGCCCCAAACATTTTAACGGTTGTCTCGTTTACGTCTACAACTTTGATCAATTGCGCGGCCTGACGCACAAATTCGGGGTGTTCGTGGAAATAGCGGCGAAAATCCGTAACGCCTTGAGCTTTCAACGCCTCAAGTGCCGCGATGAGGGCAGAGTAATCTTCCTCCAGGAGCGAGACGCCGGCATTTTCGAATATGGTACGGAAACGATCTTCGCTTACCCGTAGGTTTTCCTCTGCCTGCCTGCGTTCGGTGATGTCAGAAATATGGGTAAAAAAATGTTGCAGATTACCCAGGTTGTCTTTTACTGAAGATACCTTGATTAACACCCAAAATATTGAACCATCTTTGCGAACGTACCGTTTTTCAAACTCAGTTGTATCGATTTCGCCATGAACCATTTTCCGCAGATAATCCCCGCTCTCTCTTGCGTCATCCGGATGGGTGACATCCTTGAATGTTTTCGCAAGAAGTTCCCGGCGGGAATATTTGAGCATCTCACATAGCGCTGAGTTAACCAGCAGAAAACGGCCATCCAGCCCCGTCATGGTCATGCCGATACCAGAGCTTTCAAAGGATGCGCTGAAACGTTGCTCGCTTATCCGCAAGGCCTGCTCTGCCTGGTGACGTTCCTCTATTTCCAGTTCAAGTTCTTTTGTACGCTCATAGACCCGTTTTTCGAGATCCGCCATAATCGCCTGGTTCAGGCGTCTCTGACGACGTTCTTCAAAAATAACCGCCAGCATATTACTTAAATTTTCAACAAACGGGACATACGGCAAAAAAGAATCGCGATCAGACACAGAAAATAGCAGATTACCGTGTTGATAACCTTCCAATTTTATGACAAATTCCCACAGAGAATCCCGGTTCCGGCGAGGAGAGCGGCTTTGGCCAGATTCGCTTCCAGCCATAGAATAATCCACTTTGTCAACCCCCGGAACTTCTACCAGGCCCCGACACACAAACCGCAAAATATTCTCTTTATCAGGCAGTTGAGCCACCATGCTCTGAACAAGCGCAATCTGCCCTAACGTTTCAGATGAAAGCAAATTTCTGAAGGGCATATTAAACCTGGTTCAGGAATTCTTCCGGCGGAATGAAAAATGGGTTATGCACGACAGCGCCCTTAACAATCATTTGCGGGTGAACTTTCAGGACATCCATAATGGCTGCGCCGTCAAATAAGCGCGCATCGTATTGGCATACGGCGGTAACCGGACGTTTTCTAAGGAGCATGCTGACTCTGGACTCATATTCAAGCAGCCTGTTACCCCCCATAATATTCTGAATCTCAGGCTCCATTTCCCCAATAACACGAGCGGCAGTAAAACCTAATTCCAACGACTCTTGATGATAATGGGAGAGCGTATCCAGCATACGATCAGGATCAAAAATATTATCCTGAAAATATACATCTTTTGTTCCGGCCAGGGCAATCGCTTTATTCTGCTTACACTCATCATATGAGATATTATGATCTGAAAAGAATTCTCTAAATGTTTCTTCGTCAATTCTTTCAGAAAAACAGGTTGTTCGTTCTCCTGTCTGCAAGCCGCTTAACAGAAATTTTAATAACGAGTCGGTCCGCTCCTCATCATCACTATAAATTTGACAGATATGAGACCCGGCAGGTACTTTTTCATCGGTAAACCCCAGTGATACCATTGAATGATCTTGACACATTGTAAAAACCTCCATTCGATTATTAAAAACTCAGTATATTTGGGAGCAGCAAATCAGCACCAGGAACAGCGCAGAACTTGCACCGATTACTTAAATTCAGGTGAAAGGTTTTTATGTTCTAGGGGTGCGGAAAAAACCAGTTGACCGCAGGCAGATTGTCCAGGTTAAGTTACCGGCGTAATTTTACAATACAATTATACAATATTATCTACCCTGTCTCAAGGGCAAATACAAATAGAAACAGGCGTTTCAGTTATTGGGTGGGGAGATTGAAATTAGAGCAAACTAATAAATTCCACCGGTTCGGGGATGAACCGGCTAATGGCACGCAGCAGGTTTATTCAATGACTATGTCATCCAGCCCCTCTGCCGGTTGGGGATACTTTAGATTCATATCTTCCAATGTCTCCACAATTTTTCGGGAAATAACCAGGTTGCGATACCATTTTCTATTAGCCGGAACAATATGCCACGGGGCAAACCCGGTACTGCATTTTTCAAAGGCCGCTTCAAATGCTTCCATATAATCATCCCACAGCTTCCGCTCCAGGAGATCGGCCCGGTTAAATTTCCAGCGCTTATGGGGCTGGTCCAATCGGGCCTGAAAACGCTCTTTTTGCTCTTCTTTAGAAATATGCAGGTAAAATTTAAGAATTGTTACCCCGCTGTCCACCAGCAGTTCCTCATAATTGTTGATGTGCCGGTACCGTTTTTGCCATACTTTTTTGGGAACCAGATTTCTGACCCGCCCGATAAGCACGTCTTCGTAGTGGGAGCGATTAAAG
>CAYWSS010000779.1:0-2860 GCA_964460505.1 uncultured Caldilineaceae bacterium
CAGGACCTGCGGCGGAATGAAAGGATTATCTCTTATTTTTTGACCTAAAGTGTAACCCTATTATTTGGATACATTGAAGCGATGCCGAAAATTTAGTGTGTACTTTCTGAAAACTCCGCAGAACTATTTAAATGGCTAAAAACCAGCTAAATTAGTTACCCTGCTTATGGGCCGGTTTTAGCCTGAAAAGTTGACATAATGAGTTGTGCGGGGTTTTCAGCGCTTCAATTAAAAAACCCGGCGATGGCCGGGCTTACGAGAAGAATATTCTTTTTTGTGGCGGAATGTTAGCCGGCTACGTCACGTTCAAACCCGTCGTAATCACTCTCGGAACCCTCCTCTTTCCACAGCACTTCACGGGGCTTGGCCCCGTTGGCCGGCCCAATTACGCCCTCTTCTTCAAGCTGGTCCATCAGCCGGGATGCCCGCGGGTAGCCAATACCTAAACGCCGCTGCAACAGGCTGGTGGAGGCCCGGCCCGAATCAATTATTAATTTTACGGCCTCTTCCAGCATATCATCTTTGCCGGCTTCGGCCATAATGTCGGCCCAGGGGAGCTTGGGCTGGGTGGCTTGCTGCTCACCCCCGGCGCCGGGAACGGCCTGTGTGGGTGTGCCTCTGGAACTTTTCCAGAAATGAACGATATTGTTGATTTCTGTATCGGACAGGAAGCAGCCCTGCAAGCGAGCCAGCTTGGGCGAATCTGAGGCCATGTAGAGCATATCCCCTTTGCCCAGCAATCGCTCTGCGCCGGGGGTATCTAAAATTACCCGGGAATCGATTTGGCTGGACACGGCAAAGGCAATGCGGGTGGGGAAGTTGGCTTTAATCAGGCCGGTGACCACATCCACCGAGGGGCGCTGAGTGGCAATTATCAAATGGATGCCGGTGGCGCGGGCCATCTGGGCAATGCGGGCAATGTTCCGCTCTACCTCGTCCGGGGCCATCAGCATTAAATCGGCCAATTCATCGATGATCACCACCAGATAGGGCAGCCGCTCTCCTTTGGCGCCCACCTTTCGATTGTAGCCACTAATGCTGCGCGAGCCTGCCGCCGCAAACAATTTGTACCGGCGCTCCATTTCGCGGGTTACCCAGGACAGGGCGCCCACCACCTGGTCAAAATCGGTAACAACGGGCGCAATCAAATGAGGAATGCCGTTAAAGCTGGTCAACTCAACCATTTTTGGGTCGATCATCAGGAAACGGAGTTGCTCCGGAGCGTGGGTAAAAAGCAGGGTTGAAATGATGGCGTTGATGCACACCGATTTGCCCGAACCGGTTGCGCCGGCCACAAGCAGGTGAGGCATTTCGGCCAGCGGGGCAAAAACCGCTTTGCCGGATACGTTTTTACCCAACGCAACCAGCACCGGTTTTTTACTCTTTTTAAAGTTTTTGTCCTCAATTACCCCCCGCAGCGAGACCATTGTTTTGTCGGCGTTGGGCACTTCGATGCCAACCAGGGGGCGGCCCGGCACCGGTGTTTCGATGCGGATGGGGGCGGCTGACAGAGCCAGGGCCAGATCGTTGTTGAGCGCCGCAATTTTGTTAACCCGAATGCGCTGCTGAACCAGTGTTCCATCAGGTAGTTTACGCTCAACCGTACCTAATTTAAGCCCAAATTGAGTCACGGTGGGGCCGGTGTTAATTTCAACCACTTCGGTGGGAATACCAAAGCCGCGCAGCGTATCCTCAATGATTTGAGCCTGGTATCTGGCGTTGGCCCCACGGGTAGGATCCTGAGTGGATTGGGCCAGTAAATCGATGGGGGGGAGTTTGTGACGCGTGGCCGGCATCAGGTTACGAGATGCTTTTGGCGGTGCTGCCGACGGGAGAAGTTGCGACGCGGGTTTGGGGGCCGGATTTGGTTTGCCTTCCTGAGTTGAAACGGAGGTTGGCAAGGCCGCCGGAGCCGGTCCCGGCGGCGGCGACTGCATCGCCTCGCGTTGTTCAAAACGGCGCTTTTGCAGGTTGTAGTCTGCCCAGTTACTGACAACATCCAGCCAGCCGGCGGTATCGGCAAACGTGATTCTAAAAACAATGCCCAATGCAATTAACCCCAGTAACAATAAAAAAACCAGGGCGAGCGTTTCGCCAACCAGTTCCACAAAAAAGTTGCTGATTCCCCAGCCCACAAATCCGCCGCCGCCACCTTCGCGGGCCAGCTTGATGGCGTAATCCCCCGGTTCAACCGCCAGCAAGTGGGTCAACCCCAGCGCCGAGATAAACAGCAATTCTGCCCCGATGATAATGTCCAGAGGCATCCCTTCGTATTCTTCTTTCAAGCGGCTAAAAATTAGAAGCCCGCCAAACGCGCCCAGCAAGACCACTGCCGGAATAGCGGCCCAGCCAAAAAGTTGGGCAAAAAGGGTGGCCCACCAGTGGCTTAAGCTGCCTCCCGTCAGCGAAAGCAGGCTGAGCAGCGTAATTACGGTAAATAATAATAGCCCGCCGCCAATAAGCTCTCGTTGATACGGGTAAAGACGATTTATAAGTTGTTCAGTTGCCGGCGGTGATTTTGCTTTTCTTTTTCGTGCGGCCATGCGTTTCAACTGCCTCTGTGGTATTATATTGAGTGAGGATTAAATAACTGTCCCATTTCTGTGTACCCAAAGGGCCTTATAATATTGCGTATTGCGTACTGCGTATTAGTTTCTTGTCTACGTGATACGCAATACGCAATATTGTGACATTTTCAAGTGAGTGCGACAGTCCCTGGCGGGACGGCAACAAGAATGAAAATTTAACCTACCCCCACCCGCCGCCTACGGCGACTCCCTCCCCCAACATCGGGGGAGGGTTGGGGAGCATACGTATCAAGCTAATAAAGCAGGTAACCAGCGTACAAGTAGTAGTTATT
>CAYWSS010000780.1:0-2857 GCA_964460505.1 uncultured Caldilineaceae bacterium
CATGACACAGTACCTTTCTTAAAAGTTCCGGTTTCAAACTAATCTCAGTATATCTCCCGGTTTGAATTAGTTCCCCTTTACAAGTAAAATGTCACATCACTTGCAACCCGGGATATTAAGTTGACAACCGTTCCAACTATAATTGGGCTGGCAACGGGGGTTCCCCCCACCCAACATACCCAGGCTGAACTGCACGACCGCTGGCTTTCGCCCTACATCAACAGTCACCGGGCCAAAGCTATTTTCGATGCCGCGGAAATAGATACCCGGCACAGCGTGCTGGCCACCTCTGATTTTCTGGCCGACGAACCCGGCACAAAAGCCCGAAATGATCTTTATATGCAGGCGGCTCGCCCCCTGGCCCGCACCGTTATCAATCAGGCGCTAAACCGCGCCAATCTTTCGGCCACCGGCATCGACCATTTTATTGTCATTTCCTGCACCGGATTCGATACCCCCGGCCTGGATGTAATTTTGGCTGCCGATTTGCACATGCAACCCGGCCTTCGCCGCAGCGCGTTGGTGGGCATGGGCTGTCACGCCGGCATCACCGGCCTTGACCGGGCCATGCTGGAGGTTATCGCCCGGCCGCAAAGCCGGGTGCTGCTGCTTTCGGTAGAATTTGGCACCATTCATTTTCAGCACGGCAAGGAAATAAAAAATATGATGGCCGGCGCAATTTTTGGCGATGGGCTGGCAGCTGCCGTAATTGGAGCAGAGGCCACGCCTTCAAACCAGCCTCATCTGCTCAACACCGCCACCTACAGCGATTACACGCATCAGGATTTGATGGGCTTCCATTTATCAGACAAGGGATTTCAAATTCATCTGTCCACGCGGGTGGCCAAGATATTGAGACAGATTGCTCCCAATATTGTCGTCAATTTTTTACAACAATCAAACCTGAAAATTGATGATATTCAATTCTGGGGAATTCATCCCGGCGGGGCAAAAATCATTGATTATGCAGGGCAAGCCCTGGGGTTATCTGATGGAGATTTACGTTTTAGTCGAGCGGTGCTGCGCCGGTACGGCAATATGTCGTCGGCCACCATCTTTTTTGTGTTGGAAGAAATTATCCGGCACGGCCAACCCCAACCCGGAAACCGCGCCCTGCTTCTCTCTTTTGGCCCCGGCCTGACCCTGGAACTGTGTCTGGTTCAGTGGCAAGGAACCCATGAGTAATAACAAACAGGTAAAATCCTTAAAAACCCAACTCCAGCACAAAAATGATCAGATGGCGGCAATGCGTGACATTAGCCGGGCCATTGCCGAAGCGCAGGACCAAAATGACACGCTCGACCTGATTACCCGCCGCACGACAGAGATAATGCGCGTCGATTCTTGCTCAATTTACCTCTACAACGAAATCAGGGATAAATTGGTACTGCAGGCCTCTACCGGATTAAATCAGGAAGGCATTGGGCAATATTCAATTCCGCACGGAATCGGATTAACCGGCTGGGCAGCCGAACATCGCGAAGTTGTGGCCCTGGCCGAGGCCTTTGCCGACCCCCGCTTTTACCGCATTCTCGGTTCCGGCGAAAGCAAATTCCTGTCGCTTATGTCGACGCCGCTGGTCAGTCAGGGTAAGGTAATTGGAGCAGCCAACGTGCAAACCATGTTGCGACACGAGTTTTCGACAGACGAGATTGAGCTGTTTGGCTTTATCGCCGAGCTGGCCGCCATTGCCATTGAAAAAGCGCAGTTGGTTCACGCCGCGTTGGTACAGGAAATGCACCACCGGGTAAAAAACAATCTGCAAACTATGGCTATGCTGCTTAGGTTGCAGATGGGGCAGGAAAAGCAATTATCACCCCACGATATTTTAACCGAAACCATCAACCGGGTGTTGAGCATTGCCACCGTTCACGAAATATTATCAGAGGCGGTGGCAGACCAGGTTGATGCGCTTGATCTGATCAAACGGGTTTCCTCCACCATTTCCGGAAATATGGTCAACCCGAACGCCCGGATTTCAATTTCGGTAGAGGGCGATCATATCAGCTTGCCCTCGCAGCAAGCCACCAACCTGGCCTTGATTAGCAACGAACTAATTCAAAACGCGCTGGAGCATGGCATCGCCGAGCAACCAATCGGCACAATAAAGGTGCGGTTGGTTCAGGAACGAAAGCGGCTGAGCCTGCGCGTTACGGACGATGGCGCAGGATTACCGCCAGATTTTAATGTGAATACCGACCTGGGGTTGGGGTTGAGCATTGTACATACCAGCGTCACCGAGGATTTACAGGGCAAATTCTTTATCGGCACCCCTTCCAACGGAATCGGGACCACCATCCGCATTGGCATTCCGTTGCGGGTTCTGCTGAAGTAACCATTTCAGGATTCGTTCTGCAAGCGCCCCCAAGCCCGTCGATACCGTTTTATCCGTTCCATATCTTTTTGGCCGGGCGCATCCGACAGGCGGCGAACATCCATATTATCTTCCGGACCGGCCGGCTTTACCGTGGCCCGTATGGCCGAATTCGCCTGGTCTACGCTGGAGCCGGGCGAAGGCGACTTTAACTTCGCCTGGCTCGACCGGGGCATCCCCATGCTTGCCGACGCCGGCATGCGCCTCTGTCCTGGCCAGCAGATCGCACAGAGGATGTGTTTTTCCATGATTCCGGAACCTTTATTGATGAGTTAGAGGTGCATAGGATACCGGGAAAGAAGATTGAATTTGATATTAATCCTAAGCGATGGATGCTTAAAGTGATGAGGCATATGAGAATCTTAAGGGTACTTTTAGGTTCTTGGCATAAAAGAGAAAAAGAGATTGCTCTTGATATTCGCCGCAAAGTTTTAATTGAAATTCCTAGAATGGATAAAGACACTCGATACTCTCAGCTTAAGC
>CAYWSS010000781.1:0-2848 GCA_964460505.1 uncultured Caldilineaceae bacterium
GCTTGGCGGGATGCCACGCGGCACGGGTTTCATCGGGCCACTCGAAACGAATCTTCCGTATCGGCACCGGCTCGGGCGCCGTGGCATTCGGATCGATTGTTGCTGGTGGGGGCCCCACCTGCCCCCCGTCCGCACTTCCCCCCCCCGCCCCGTCCCCCGCGCTAATGCGCCACCTGGCGGTATTCCATCAACGGTCAGCCCGAATCCATCCGCGGCCTCAACTGGGTGCCCGCCGATAGCTTTCCCGGTCGATTGCGTCGTGACGATTATGCCCGCTTGCTCCAAATGGCCCGTGACAGCGGCGCAAACTTTCTGCGCGTGTGGGGCGGCGGCCTGCGTGAAAAAAAGGCTTTCTACGACCTGTGCGACGAGTTGGGCTTGCTGGTGTGGCAGGAGTTTCCCTTTGCCTGCATGTTTCTGGGCAGCTTTCCGCGCGATGCCGCTTACCTGGAGCTGGTTGAACAGGAATGTAGCGCCATTGTGCGCCAACTGCGCCACCACCCCGCGCTCATTCACTGGTGCGGCGGCAACGAATTCAGCCGGCGGCGCAACCGGCCCTTGCTTAACACCCTGACCCGCGGGGTGCGGCAGCACGACGGCGCCCGTCCCTTTACCCCCACCTCGCCTACCCCCGCCCACGGCGGCGATGCTCACAACTGGCACGTCTGGCACGGCGAGGCTCCTATTCAGGCTTACCGGCAAGAAACCGCCCGTTTCCTCAGCGAATTCGGCTTGCAAGCAGTTTCTTCAATTAACAATTATCAATTAACAATGAATAATTCTTACGTGGGTTACGCAGATATTCCAAAGCTCGAGCGTTATTCATCGTTGTTTGACAAACAATTAGCAACTCCAGATTCATCCTTCAGTGTTCAGCGTTCGCAGTTGGCCCAGGCTGTGGGGCTGCAAACCGCCATTGAGCATATGCGGCGGCGCAAAGGCGAAGCCGGCGGCGTTTGCCTGTGGCAATTCAACGAGCCGTGGCCGGCGGTCAGTTGGGCCATTGTCGATTATTTTGGCCGGCCCAAGTTGGCGTACAAACAACTATCCACCTGGTACAATCCGCTGCTCATCAGCCTCGATTTTCCGGTGGGCCAGAAGTGGGCCGCCGGAGATACCTTTACCGCCCAAATCTGGGCCATCAACGACAGCCTGAGCAGCTACACCGGCTGTGCCCTGAAAATTACGCTCAGTTCCAATCACAATTCCCAATCTGAGACAATTCACGTTTTGCAATTACCTCCAATCCTTCCCAACAGCGTCCGGCCGGTAGGTGCAATTGCGCACCGGCTCACCACGCCGCCCCACTCGATTGAGATTAAATTGCAGCACAAAAACAAGGTTCTCTGCCAAAACAGCTACCCGCTCAACTGGCGCGACGCGGGCCACAGCAGCCTGGTTTTACGCCTCCGCCGGGGGGTGGTGGATTGGGTGTTGCGGTAATAGTGGGATAACACTCGGAAATATGTTATAATTTCCACAGACACTCAGAGAGTGTTTCTTAAGCTTATTTCAAACCTCCGAGGTTTACAGGAAACTCGTTCTCGGGAGATTTCAGGTGACAAAAGCGAAACATCTGGCCGAAGTCATTCGCTATTTCAACCCCCAACAGCCGCTCAGGGATGAGGCGTTGAAAGAATGGTATATTGACCGTCCCGGTAATCCACTGGCTCAGATGAAAACCTACCTGCAAGGGTTGGCCTTAAATGATGTCCCGGTAAAAATTCTGTTTACCGGCCACGTGGGCAGCGGCAAATCGACGGAGTTGAACCAATTAGCCGAAGCCATAAAGAACCAGTTTTTTATCGTGACGCTCGATATCCGGCGCTCGTTAAGTTTGGCCGACTCAACCTACGTTGACCTGATTCTGGGGATGGCCACCTCTCTTTTTGCGCGCGCCACCGAACCCGATGTGCTGGGCAAATATCCCGGCCAGATTGCCGCCGATTACTGGTCTGACCTGACCGGTTTTATTGAAAGAACCATGGATTGCACGAATTAACACGAAAAAATAAAAAATCAGTGAAATTAGTGTAATTCGTGGCAGATAACACGCTTTTTATAGAGCGATCCTGCAAACTACCAGAGATCCAAAATTGTTTTGCGTACTACTGTATTAGTGGAGCAAATTCATTTTAAAGACTGAACCAATCTAACCCAACGTACCGAATAAAATGGCATCAAACAACATCATTTCCAGATTGCAAGGCCAGCTTCCGCCCCATCTGGCGCGTTCGGACCTGGCCGAACTGGCCGTGCTTTTACGCTACGCCGAAGACGGAGCATGGGCTTTTGCCGTGTACAACACCGTGCCCGTACGCGACGAGGTAGCCGCCGTGCTGCGCGAGCTGCTGGCCCCCCTGCCGGTACACGCCCGCACCTTTTCCGCCAAAACCGCAAACCCTCTGGCGCTGGTAGAAAATATTCCGCCGGACAAACGGGCCGTTATCTTCTTTTTTGACCTCAACCGGACGGAAGGCCGGCTCTGGAAGTTTTTAGAACTTCAGCGCGAAAATCTGGCTGCCCTGCCTTTTAGCCTGGTTTTCTGGATTACCCCCAAAGAGCGAGGCAAGGGCGTGCGTAATGCCCCCAACTTCTGGTCGCAGCGCAGCGGAGTGTTTGACTTTACCACCGAGTCTCAACAGGTTATCAGCGAGGTGCGGGGCAGTTGGGCCGGCCAACCGGTGCGGGTAGCCGGCCGGGATGACGGGGAGCGGCAACTGCGGCTGTTTCAGGGCTTGCTGCGCGAATACCAGGCCGAAAATGCCCCCCCCGCCACCCTGGCCGGCCTGCACGGCCAGGTCGCCCACCTGCTGGATTTTGGCGGGCAATCCAATGCAGCCGGCCC
>CAYWSS010000782.1:0-2839 GCA_964460505.1 uncultured Caldilineaceae bacterium
TCGCCCAAGGCAGGCACAAGACCTGCCGCTACACCACGGAAAATACCAAAGATCCACTGCGTTCAAATTATTAACAAATTCTCAAATGTTTCTAAACAACTTCTGAACATCTTTTTTGTACTCTTTAACCATAAAATAATTGACACCGGCCAATTTAGCCGACAAAATAATAAAAGGGGTGCAAAATGTTATCAAAAAAATCTTTGTTTATTTTATTACTCATTTTAGTTACCGTAGCTCTGGGGTCCTGTTCGTTGCCGGCAGCCCAAACCCGGGCCGCCGCGCCGGTTCCGGTTGCGGGGGAAAGCGGGCCAGGTGCGGCAAATGTGGCTACCCTGCCGGTAATCAGCGTTGAGCAAAGCGGAGCCACCACCTATCCCATTATCGATACCGGCCAGAACGGCTGTTACGATGACCGGGCCGGCGCTACCTGCCCGCAGCCGGGACAGCCTTTTGCCGGCCAGGATGCGCAGTACGCGGGCCTTCAACCCAGCTATACGGATAACGGCGATGGCACGATCACGGATCTCAACACCGGTTTGATGTGGCAGAAATCGCCCGATCTCAACCATAAATCAACCTTTGCCGCAGTCGTGGCCGGCGCCGATTCATTTAATCTGGCCGGTTATAGCGACTGGCGGTTGCCTACCATCAAAGAGCTTTATTCTTTGACCAACTTCAATGGCAGCCAGCACACCAAAACCCCCTACATCGACACTGAATATTTTGATTTTGTCTTTGGTGATGAAAGCGCCGGTGAACGGGCCATTGATGCCCAATACTGGTCCGGTACGCAATATGTGGGCACGGTTTTTGGCGGTCAGGCCGCGGTGTTCGGGGTCAACTTTGCGGATGGCCGGATTAAAGGCTACCCGCGTGATTTTGGGCGCGGCGGCTCTCCGATGACCCAGTTTGTGCGCTACGTTCGCGGTAATCCCGGTTACGGCATCAACAATTTTGCTGACAATGGAGACAGCACCATTAGCGACGCGGCAACCGGCCTGACGTGGATGAAAAACGACAGCGGTTCAACGATGAATTGGGAAAGTGCGCTGAATTATTGCGAAAATCTGAATTACGCCGGACGTGATGACTGGCGGCTGCCGAATGCCAAAGAACTTCAGAGCATTGTCGATTATAATCGCGCCCCCGACGCCCAAAACCCGGCACAGCAGGGGCCGGCTATCGACCCCGTTTTTAACCTGACAGACGCCGAATCCTGGTACTGGACCGGAACCACCCTGTTGGAATCGCCGCCCCACGTGGGATCCGGGAGCCAGGCCGTATACGTAACCTTTGGACAGGCTTTTGGGGTGTACCAATCGCTGCTCAACGTACACGGCGCCGGGGCCCAGCGCAGCGATCCCAAGAGTGGGGATCCTGCCGAATGGGCAGACGGGTTTGGCCCGCAGAATGACCAGATTCGCATCAACAACTATGTTCGATGCGTAACCGGCGGCGGGGTTGCGCCCACAGCAGGTCCCAACCTGACCCCAACCGGCTCATCGGGCGGCGGATTTTTCTCCGGAATTTTTGGCGGCGGTGAGGCCGGGCAGCCTCCGGCCGGCGGCCCTCCCGGAAATCAGGGCGGATCGCAGAATCAACCGGGGGCAGGGCAGGGGCAACCGCCGGCCGGGCGAACCCCGCCGCAGGAAGCTGTCGATGCCTGCAACGGTGCCGCACAGGGCAGCAGTTGCCAGATGAACACCCCACGCGGTACCCTGAACGGAACCTGCCGGATGGTTCCCACGCAGCAACTGGCCTGTGTACCGGAGGGTGGCCCGCCTCCACCACAACAGAGCCGCTAACCGCCTGAAAAATTAGAGCGGACGATTTTCAACTGAAAATCATCCGCTTTTTATTTGCACAATTTATTCCACACTCCAGTAGATGCCCAGTATTGCGTATTAGCCCCTTCTTTACGCAATACGCAAATCGTTGGGCGAAAATTTTTCTGGAGTGCTATATACAAGGCATCAGGCAATTGCCGGCCTTTAATAATCATAAATCCGGCTGTACCGAACGCGACCATTGTCACCAACAGCAAAATGACTGCCGGAATAGGATGAGCAGCCTTTGTTGATACAGCGGATACGGTTGAGGTATGCCTGACTGCGTTTTAGGTTTAACCTTAAACGGCGTTTTCATGGAGGTTGGCCAGATACGACCGCGTTACTCGATGATTTTCAGAGTATGCGGCGGCACATTTACCGGAGATTCGCTCCAGGTGACGGCATTTAGCAAGCGGCGTTGTGCGGAATCAAAGCTTTCCTGATTGCCGGCATGAATGGTAAGCAGAAGGTCGCCTTTGGATAGCTGTGCCCCTACCTTGGCATGGAATATAATTCCCACGCCGTAATCAATGGGATCGCCCTTTTTATACCGGCCACCGCCCATTTCAACGCCGGTTTTTCCTACCTCTGCCGCGTCGATAGCCGCAATAAACCCGTTGCGGGGGGCAGCCACCGTCTCTATCAGGGTAGCCACCGGCAGAAGGCCTGGGTTTTCAAGCTGATTAATGTCGCCCCCCTGCGCGGTAATCCACCGGACAAATTTGTTCCAGGCCTTGCCATTGTTTAGAGATTGAGCCAGAATCTGCCGGGCCGCATCCAGATTTTCTGCTTTGCCGGCCAAATCCAGCATTTTTCCGGCGATGGTCAGGCAATGTTCCCGGAAATCTTCCGGGCCACCACCCCGCAGGGTGGCGATGGCTTCTTTTACTTCAAGCGCGTTGCCCACGGCGTTACCCAGGGGTTGATTCATATCCGAAAAAACCGCAGCCACTTTTCGGCCCACCCCCTGCCCAATTTTTACCATCAGCCGGGCCAGCGCTTCGGCA
>CAYWSS010000783.1:0-2835 GCA_964460505.1 uncultured Caldilineaceae bacterium
GCGACACCCCCTCTCCCAAATTGGGAGAGGGGGGGGGGGGGTGAGGGCAATTTTCATAGGAGAAGAATTGTGAAAAACCAACACCATGCTCTCACTGCTATGCTAAACACAATGGCAGACGGCGTAACAATCTGCACGACTCAAGGTGAAATTCGTTATGTAAACAAGGCATTGACCGAACAGGCCGGATACACCGAAGCGGAATTGATTGGCAAAACCCCGGCAATTTTTATTGCGGGCCAAGACCGGCAAAAATACAGGCAGCAAATTGAGGCGATGAGTTTGGCCAAAACAGTGCCCAAAAATTCCGAATATACAGTCAAACACAAAGACGGGTCAGAAATGACCTTCAGCGTGAGTTTCTCATACCTGGAAAGCGACGGCCTTCAGCCCCCGGACATTATTGTGGTCAGCAGAGATATTTCAGCCCAAAAACGCGCGGAGGAAATATTACACAAACAAGAAGAGCACTTTCGGCTGCTTTACCAGAACGCCCCCCTGGCTTACCAATCATTGGATAAAAACGGCCATATCCTTGAGGTTAATCAAGCCTGGCTTGATCTGCTGGGTTATTCTCTCTCAGAGGTGATTGGACGCTGGTTTGGTGAATTTTTGGCCGCGTCATTCGTGCCGCTTTTCCGGCAGCAATTCCCCCGTTTTAAGGCTAAGGGCGCAGTCCGTGACGTAGAATTTGAGATGGTAAAAAAAAGCGACCTCTCCATTATTGTCTCCTTTAACGGGAGAATAGGCTACGATGAGCAAGGAAATTTTAAGCAAACCCACTGCATTTTGCAAAACATTACCGAACGCAAACGCATCGAACAAGAACTGCGGCAGCGCAACCGGCTGTTGGAGCTGCTCAACCGGGCCGGCCAGGCTTTTAGCTCCACCCTTGATTTTGATCGGGTGCTCGATCTTATTCTGGAAGAGGTGCGCCAGTTGCTTGGGGCCACCGCTTATTCAGTCTGGTTAACCGATCCGGCAACCGGGGAACTGGTTTGCCGGCAGGCCACCAACCCCAAAAGCAGATATGTACGCGGCTGGCGTTTGGCCCCAAAACAGGGGCTGGCCGGCTGGGTTGTCTCGCACAATCAAAGCGTAATTGTAGCTGATACCCGTAAGGATAAACGCCACTTTAAAGAGGTTGATAAATTTATTAAAACAGAAATGCGCTCCATTATCAGCGTGCCGCTGCGGGTTAAAGAAGAAGTGATTGGGGTGCTCCACGTGGTGGATACGGCAGTCGACCATTTTAAGGCGGAAGATTTAACGCTGTTGAAACCACTGGCCAACACCGCTGCCATTGCCCTTGAAAACACTATGCTGTATGAACAGGCGCAACAGGATGCCAAAACAAAAGCAATGTTGCTGGCAGAAGTTAATCACCGGGTTAAAAACAATCTGACCTCCATCATCGGGCTGCTTTACATTGAGCGCAAACACGCGCAGGAAGATGAGATGGCCGCGCACCAGACAATTCTGTCGGACATGATCAGCCGCATCCAGGGGTTGGCCACCGTGCATCACATGCTTTCCGCCGGCGGATGGGCGCCGTTGCAGGTGAGCCGGCTGGCCGGTCAGGTTATCGATGCGGCGTTACAGGCGCTCCCTCCCCACAAATTTGTAACTGTGGACGTGACACCCTCCTCCGTTGAAGTAACCCCCAGGCTGGCCAACAGCCTGAGCCTGATTTTTAACGAGCTGACCACAAATGCCGTCAAATACGCCTGGCCAAACCGGGAAACCGGGCAGATTGTCGTTAGTATCAAAAGCACCGGCAATCAGATACAGCTTGAGTTCCGTGACGATGGCATCGGCTACCCGGAAGATGTCCTCAATTCAGAGCGACACGATGTCGGTTGGACCCTTATCAAAGCAATTGTCCAGGATGGCCTGGAAGGAGATTTGTCGCTTTGCAACGACAATGGGGCCATGGCCGCCTTCCGTTTTCCAAACGCAGAGCAATAGCCTTCACCACCCCGATTGCGATTTGCTGTTATTTCGGTACAATACGAGCAATCTCGATTAAATCAAAACCTTCAGAGATTTGAAGATATTTTCAGATGACAAATACCACACCCCAAATTCTCAATATTTTGGCCGCCTCCGTCTGGATTATTGGTGGAATTGCGCTCACGTTCAAGGCGTTCAGTCTGCTGGCCGAAGCCCGGCTGATTAATCCGGGCTTGTTCTGGCCGCTGGTGGCTGTTGCCGTGGGGTTGCTGATGGGGGGAGTAAAAGCAAAATATCTGTTCAGCAAAAGCTGCAAAAAAAATATTGCCAGAATAGCCGCCCTGGAGCAGCCAAAACTGTGGCAATTTTTTAGGCCGGGTTTCTTTTTGATGCTGGCCGCAATGATTACCCTTGGCGTCACCCTGTCTCGGCTGGCCGAGGGCAATTTTCTGTTTCTCCTCGCTGTGGCGGCGCTGGACCTAACCATTGCCGTGGCGCTGCTGACCAGCAGCACCGTATTTTGGCGGCAGCGAGCCTTTGCGCCTGCGCTCCAATAATGACCACACCCACTACCAGCCAAAAGACAAATACCCCCCCGCCCCTGCGCAAACTTGCCCCGTGGCGGCATCGCGGCCTCATTTTTGCCCTGCTGCTCTATTTGCTGGTGGCTTTTTCTTATTTTTTTATTGTGCCAATTTTTGAAGGGCCGGACGAATGGACCCACACCGGCCACGTAAAATATATTGCCCGGGGCAACGGCCTGCCGGTGATGCTGCCCGGCCAGGGAATTTGGGGCGGGGGGCAGCCGCCGCCCGCCTACAACATCCGGGGGGGGGCGGGGCGACGCCTTTTACTTGGTGGCGGTGGACGAATTTGGGAAGA
>CAYWSS010000784.1:0-2832 GCA_964460505.1 uncultured Caldilineaceae bacterium
AACGGGGTAGTTGTTGCGTAAGTATCAAACTTTTAATCATAGGCTCCGGGCGGGCGCGTGATGCCGGGGCCGTTAGCGAGAATGATTGTTCCCAACCTTAAAAAATGCGTGAGTTTTGAAAATCTATCAAATTGGGGGTTGACAGTCCACCCGTCCCGACGGGACACTAGCGTATGATACGTGGCTCGAGTTTAACGGGCAGAAATTCAATGGCTTAAGAGAAGCAATGAGACATTGGAGAGACTCCCGATAATAAAATATAGCGGTTTCCCGCTAATAATAGTTAGGTTACTGAAAGATGCTGATGTTAGATTTAGGAAGTGGTTTGAAGGGCGCAAGCCAAGCGATGGTTGAGCGAGGTTGGCAGGTTGTGACCGTTGACATCAATCCTGAGTTTGAACCGGATATTGTTTCAGACTTGCGCGAGTTCAGTTGGAATGGCCCGCGCCCTGATTTGGTCTGGTGTTCGCCGCCGTGTGACCAGTTTGCCAAGTTTGCAATGTGGTGCTGGTATGATGTCAGTAAACTCCCCAAACCTGATATGTCGCTCGTTTTATCTTGTAAACGCATCGTTAATGAGTGCAACCCTCGTTATTGGATAATCGAGAATGTGGCCGGCGCAAAGGATTGGTTTAGGCCGGTACTTGGTAATCCCACTTTGGTTTTGCGTCCATATTATTTTTGGGGTCATTTCCCCGATTTTGGAGATATCCGGCGAACCTGGGGGAAGAAAACAAAACACCTGCCCAGTACGGCCAAGGCAGAGAGGGCTAAAGTTCCTGCTGAAATTTCCCGTGCGTTGGCGTTGGCTGTGGAGCATCAGGCCGTATTGCCGGGGTTTCCCCCACGTAACCTAACAAAGCAAATTCTGTAAAATCATTGGGAACAATGGGGCAACTCGACCCCCTTCACCGGCCCCTTCACCGGCCAAAAAATCGTCGGGGGAGGGCCACAAACGGTTATTGCCCTCGCACCGAGCCAAACGTTGTCACCGGCCAGTGTCCTGATACCTGGCTGTTAGTTAATGGGGCAGGGCTAATAATTCAAAATCCACTGGAGCATCGGGAGGGACTCATTGGCCTGTCCGTAAATGGGAAGAACGGGATTTTGGCGATTAAGCGGAACAGACCCGGCAATGTCAGACCGGGGGAGGTCGTCATATCGTTGAGATAAGGCGATTGACAGAGTAGCACACCTGTGCTATGCTTTACCATAAGTTAGATATTGGGCGAAAAGCCACCCCGATCTAACTTTTTTTTTGATAAAACCGCTTGCGCCCGTATCTAACTTAACGTATCCCGCGTTGGTCGCAAGCGGTTTTTTATTTTTGAAAGGAAAAATGGACACGTTACCGATTTTATCAAAAGTCAAAGCTGCGGCAATGGGGGGCGGTGTGGCCTCTACTGCCTTTTTGTGGCTGCTCCTACAGACGATGGGCGTGCCGGAGGATTATAGCCGGCTTCTCGTAATGATTCTAGTGGCCTACGGACCGGCTATTGTGGCCGTCGCTACGGCCTACGCCAAGCGCGACCCGTTTTTGAGCGAGTTATTGGAAACTGCTCAAAATGCGATGAAGGAACAGGATTCGCAATAGTGAGATTTTTGTTGCCGCTACCGATACTGGCGGCGGTTTTGCTGTCTCTATTTGCCGGATTGTTCGAAGATGCGGCAAATACGGTTGACATTATTGAGCGGCTACTCAGTACCGAGAAGATACTGACCATCATTCTGCTTTATGTAACCCTGTGGGGGTTCCCGCGTCAGGTATGGCCGTTCATCACCAAACAAATAATGTTCCGGCAGCAGGCGGAGGCAGAGTATAAACTAGCGCAGTTGGCCTCCCAAGAGCGAATGGAAGAACTGTTAATCGAGTCATTTGGCAAAATAACACGCACCCAGGAGCAGATCGCCGAGTTACTGACGATAATGAACCAGAACGGTGAAAAAATCAATGCGCCTGATTAAACTTGCATCAATAGGGCGTGGTGGATGACCGAACCTGAACGGCTAAAAATGGACCGGGTAGCCAAACGCCTCGATGAATTGGCCGAACAAATGATGGAAATTAAAACGTTGCTACAATCGGTTATTGACGAATTTAATGACTTGCGTCAAATTTCGGAGAATTGGCGATACTATGCCGAGCATGTCAACGGTATAAAATTACCGGGGAATGATGATGAATAGACCTGTTAGGGGCTGGTTGGATATAGTCAAACTGGTTGTATTGGCGTCAATTTTAGTGGCCGCCGTCTCAATGTGCCAGCCCAAAGCGGCAAGACCGCCGGTAACGCCAACGGCAACGCCCAGACCGTTGCCGACCAATACGGCGACGTTACCGCCAACGGCGGCAGCAAAGCCAACAGCAACGGCAAAGCCAACAGCCACGCCACTACCAACAGCTACACCGAAGCCAACAGCAACGGCAGAGCCAACAGCCACTGCAACGACCCCCCCCACGCTAACCCCTACCCCAACGATAACCAGAGTACCGGCTTTAATTCACGAAGTACGTGAGGGCCAGTGGCTATCATCTATCGCCGCGCATTATTATGATGGCGACTGGGCTTTGTACACGGATATAATTGAGCGAACCAATCAAATGAAGGGACAAGGCTGTTTCAGGGTGATAGATGACGCAGATTTAATCTATCCCGGTGACTGTTTACTGGTCCCGATTTGGATAAAACGCTGATTTCACCCGAACAACTGTTCTGAAAATGGGCTGGATAGGATAAAAGTCCTGTAAAAATCCCTTATTTGGGCAGTTTTTACACGGTTTTGTGATGGTTCGTGTAAGATGCCTTACACGAAACGTAAAAGTTATGGTCG
>CAYWSS010000785.1:0-2832 GCA_964460505.1 uncultured Caldilineaceae bacterium
TGAGCACGTATTTTAGAGTCACGGGATAAACGCTGAATGATGAATGAGACAGGGTTGCAAAGTCGCAGAGTCGCAAGTCGCAAGGTTGCAGGTACAACGATTTGCGAGCCTGCAACTCTGTAACTCTGTGTCCCGTAACTGTGCCCGGCCTGGTTTACGTTTTGACATAATTTCCCGTTTTACCTGCAATTTTGGCACTATAGTTATGCGGGAGGCCAATATGACGACGATTACCATGGAACTACCGGATGGGTTGGCAAAAAAATTGCAAGCTATTGGTAAAGAAACCTTAACCGGTTTTCTAGAGCAAGCGTTGGCTGATTATGATCTTGCGCCTGCAAAAAAATCAGTCTTTCAACGCTTACCTGTTGCGCCGTTTCCCAACGCTGAATTCGATATTTCTCTTGAAGACTGGAAACAAGACCTGCTGGCTATCCCAACCTGGAGTGACGACGATATTGAAGCCATTGAAAAAGCCAGAGATTACATTAACCAATGGCAGCCACAAACCTTCTTTTAGATACAACCATTCTGGTTGAATTTTTACGTAAAAAGAATAAACAAAATGTTATTCTGACTCATTTGGTTGAGCAGTATCAATTTTTCATTTCCGTAATTACCCGCTTTGAAATTGAGATTGGCCTGAAAACCCCGCGCCACCAATCGGCCTACAAAAAGTTATTAGCCAGAGTTTCAGTTTTACCTGTTGATTAGATTTGCGCCGAACAAGCCGTCATAATTTACAAATATCTTATGGCAAATAACGCAAAAATAGAACTGGCCGACTTGCTTATTGGCGCAACGGCCTTGCGGCATGATTTGCCGGCGGCAACATTGAACCGTAACCATTTTTTCCACATTCCTCAATTAACGTTGGTTGATCTATCTCCGCACCGGCATTAACCCCAGCTTGTCCCTTCCAGCAAAAAATCCGGCTTATTCCTGACCGCGCCCGCCGGCTTTGCATCAACGGCGACAGGCCACAGTGCCGGGTTATTCCGCCAACCGTACAAACTCGTCCACATCGGCCAGCACGCGGTCAATGGCGGTTTCCCAGAATTCAGGTTGGGTCAGGTCAACGCCAAGGTGGGTCTGGGCCAAATCTTCGGTGCTCATCGAGCCGGTGTCACGCAGCAGGGCAATGTAGTTGTCCTTAAAGGCGGCGCCTTCGGCTCTGGCCCGGGCATACACCCCGTTGCTAAACAAGAAGCCGAAGGTGTACGGGAAATTATAAAATGGCGCAGCTGTAATGTAAAAGTGCAGCTTTGAGGCCCAAAATAGCGGGTGGTAGGTGGCCAGCCCGTCTTTAAAGGCGATTTTCTGCGCCTGTACCATCAAGGCCGACAGATCATTGACGCTGAGAGATTTTTTGGCGCGCTCTTTAAAGAAGGCCATCTCAAAATCAAAGCGGCCCCGGATGTTCATCAGGAAGGAGGCCGCATCGGCCAGCTTGGTATCCAGAATACTCATTCGTTCGTTGTCGCTGGTGGCGGCTTGCAGGCCGGCATCGCGCACTAACTCTTCATTGAAGGTGCTGGCGGTTTCAGCCACGCCCATGGTGTAGCGGCGGGCACCGGGCGGCAGGTCTCTCATGACCCAACTGTGGTAGGCATGCCCCAGCTCGTGAGCCAGGGTAAGCAAGCCGTTGACGCTGCCGGTAAAGGTCATAAAAATGCGCGATTCTTTGTCGAGCGGCAGGCCGGTGCAAAAGCCACCGGCTCGTTTGCCGGGGCGGTCTTCGGCCTCAATCCAGCGGGCGTTGATGGCCATCTCAGAGAATTCGGCAATGTCGGGGTTGAGGGTACGCAGGTTATCCACCGTAAATTGAGCGGCTTCGGCGTAGGTAAAAGTGCGATTGCTCCGGCCCACCGGCGCGTTCACATCGAACCAACTCAATTTTTCCACGCCGATGAGTTTGGCCTTGGCCGCAAAATAATCCAGCAATTTACCGCTTTTGGCATTAATAACCGACCACATGGCCTCCAACGATTCAGGGCTGAGGCGATTATTCATCAACGGCTCTTTTAAAATGGAGTCCCAGCCCCGATTTTTGTACAGCGTCAGCCGGAACCCGGCCTGATTGTTCAGGGCGGCGGCGCAGAGTTTGGCGATTTCGGCGTGGCTTTTTTCGTATAGTTCAAAGGCGGCTTGCCGGGTGCTGCGGTCGGGGTCATCGTACATTTTGTACTGAAGCTGCCCCAGCGACATAGGCTTGCCTTCAAATTCTACCTGCTTTTCACCGCTGACCATGCCGTACAGCCGGTCCCAGGCGTGGTAGCCATCGGCGGCCAGCGCATTAACCAGCGATTCCATTTCGGGCGACATTTTTTCGCGGGCTTCGTCCCGCTGTTCATTGAGATGAAATGCCACGCGGCTCAGTTCGGTTTGGGTCGTCAGATGAGCCCAGGCATCATCATTTTGCCCGGCAAAGGCAGCGCTCAGTTTTGTCCAGTGGGTGCCAAATGTAGCACTGAGGCTGTCGATAGTGGCTTCCAGCAGCATCGCTTTTTCATCGTTTACATCCTGCGCCACCAAACAGCCTACAAATGCCCCGGCTTGCCGCAGATTTTGGCCCAGACCGTAGAGCGTTTGGATGGCACCAACCCAAACCGGTTCTGTTTCTGTGGTAAGGTCAGGAAGATTGTCTACCGAAAAATCGGCAAAATCTGTAGAAAGTTGTTGCAAAAAACCGGCCAATGCGGGAGAGGTGCTGCCGCCTTCAAAAATAGATTCAAGGTCCCATGTTTCGTTAATGTTCATAAATTTGAGTCTCCTGTAAATACCCCTCACCCCCCAACCCCCTCTCCCAAATTGGGAGAGGGGGAGTCGCGT